>NZ_JBHJUV010000018.1:0-179097 GCF_042268025.1 Streptomyces sp. NPDC056161 | reverse complement strand
CAGCCCTTGTGGCTTGCCCGAGCCGTGTGCGGTGATAAGTCGCATGCACGGTTCCGAGGGGGCGGCGGCGCAGCAATGCGCCGTCGCTACCCGACGGGGACGCAGCAATGCGTCCCCGCTACCCGACTGATCATCGGGCTGAATCGGTCGGTCATCGGCACGCTCGTGGAACGAACGACCCGCTACACCACGCTCGTTCACCTCCCACGAGCCGAGGGCTACGGCACCATCCCACCGACCAAGAACGGGCCTGCACTGGGCGTCTACGGCGCCGTGGCCATGAAGGACGCCCTGGCCACCACGATGACCACCCTGCCCGACCAGCTCCGCCGGTCACTGACCTGGGACCACGGCAAGGAGCTGGCCGCTCACGCCCAACTCACGGTCGAGACCGAGCTGCCCGTCTACTTCGCAGACCCACACGCTCCCTGGCAGCGGGCCACGAGCGAAAACACCAACGGGCTGTTGCGCCAGTACTTCCCCAAGGGCACCGACCTATCCCGATGAAGCGCCGACGAACTGTCCGCCATCGCCGCGATCCTCAACTCCCGCCCCCGTAAGACCCTCGTGTGGAAGACACCCGCGGAAGCCCTCGACGATCATCTACGATCAGTGCACGCCGGTTTTGCGACAACCGGTTGAATCCGCTCCCAGACAACCGAGACAGCAGAGCAACAGACTCCATGAGTGCACTGTGCTTGACAGATCTCCACCACCCAGCGACTTTTCACAACATGGAAGCCGCGCTTTTCTGGGTTGCGGTTGACGACTTCAACGTCGACTCCGAGGAGGGCGCCGTGCTCGACGACGGCGTTCTTGGAGCAGGTGTCGACGCAGCTTTTCGCGATGGTCGGGTGGGTCTCTTTCGCCTGGTCAAGGTGGCGTATTCCGATGGCGTTCTCGGAGAGGTCGGCGCCAGCGACTGTCACGGCGGCGTCATCGTCGCGGGGTGATGAAGGTGTCGTTCACGACGTATCCGTCCAGCCCGTGGAGCTCGCCGTAGGCCATCAGGTCGCTGGTGCGGTTGATGAACCCGCGCCCCGAGTAGTTGAGCGAGGTGTTGCAGAGGACGGTGAACCCGGTCAATTCACCGAAGGAAGTCAGCAGTTCGGCCATTCCCGGGTTCGCCGTCGGGTCGACGGTCTGAGTGCGGGCCGTTCCGTCGACGTGCGTCACCGCCCGCAGTTCGCCGGACTCGACCTGGCTGAAGTACAGCATGTAGGGATCGGGGACCCCGCCGCCGAACCAGCGGCCCGCGTCCTGCTCCAGACAGATCGGGGCGATGGGGCGGTAGCCCTCGCGCTGCTTGATCTTGTTGAGCCTGCCCATCGTCTCCTCGGTGAAGGGAGCGGCGAGGATCGATCGGTTCCCGAGCGCGCGGGGGCCGATCTCCCAGCGGCCCCGCGCCCAGCCGATGATGTTTCCGTCGCGGAGGTAGCGGGCGACCTCGCCGTGGTGCAGTGGCCGGATCTCGTACCGCTGGGGGTCAAAGGGCAGGTCCTCGACGAATTCGCCGCCCGCGTAGACGTCCCAGTCCAGGCCGGCCGACCCGGTGTAGAAGTGCTGGGCGTCGATGGCGGTCCCGATCGCGGAGCCGCTGTCGTTGGGGCATGGCGGGACGAAGACCGCGGGGAAGAGGCCGCACTCGCGCCAACGGCGATTCCACTCGCAGTTGAGCCCGCAGCCGCCGGAGATGAGCAGCGGGAGGCCCTCCGTCAAATGCTCCCGGGCGTATGCATGGAACCGGTCGAAGATGGCGTCCGACAGGCGGGCGGCGAGGTTCTTGTACGCGCCCGTTTCCACGCCGATGTTGTAGTAGGGGGAATCGGTCATCCGGTCCTTCAGGCTGCCGGTGATGACCTCCCTCTGACCGAGTACGAAGTCGATGACTTCCTGCTCCGCCGGGGTGGGCGGCCGGTCCTCGGCGAATCCGGCCAATGCCATCTGCTTGCCCGCGTCCTGGAAGCGGACGAATTCCTCGTGCGCACTGTACTTGGGGTCGGCGAGCGCGAAGCCGTAGGAGTACTTGTTTCCCGGGTAGTTGAGCACCTCCTGGAGATGGGTCACCTTGCCGTGCTCGTCGATGCGGTAGAACGAGCCGATGTTCCCTTCCCACACCAGACTGTAGAAGGGCTGGTCCCGACGGAATGCCGACATTCCGTAGGACGTCATGATATGAGAGCGCTCGTGCGTGGAGGAGAAGACGCGCACGTTCTTCCCGAAGAACCGGCCGGCCTCGTCCGAAATCGCGGATTCACCCACACCGAAGTACCCGGCACGCGAGGGCTGGTCGGTGGCCTGGGTCCCCTTGATCCAGCCGCTCACGGCGACGACGTCCGGCTGTTTGTCCAGCCGGTCCGCCGCTACGGCGAACACCTCGGCGGTCAGCGTGCTGTAGCGGACGAACGAGTCCTTCTCCGCCTCCAGGGAGAAGAGCAGCTTTCCGTCCTCGACGGCCGCGATTGCCCCGTCATGGCCTTCCTTGAGGGAAAGAATCAGCATGATGGTCCGTTTCTCTGCGAATTCTCTGCGAATTTCCGACCTGACAGTGGGATGCCGGGATCAGACGGCGCCTGGATCGGCTGCCGCCGAGAGGACTTTCCGCGCAAGCTGGTGCAACTGTGGGTTGGCGGACAGGGCGCCGGTGCCGTTGTGGGGCGAGGCGCCCAGGAGATCGGTGCAGACACCGCCGGCTTCCGCCACGAGGATCTGTACGGCGGCGATGTCCCAGGGGTTCACGACCGGTTCGGCAGCGATGTCGAGGGTTCCTTCGGCGACCATGCAGTGCTGGAGGAAGTCCCCGAAGGCACGGTCCTCCCAGCACTCTTCGGCCAGGCGCAGGTATGCCGCACGTGAGTGGAATGCGTCCCAGGTGCGTGTGCTGGTGGTGGAGAGGTAGGCGTTGGCGAGACTGGTGTTGCCGGACACCCGCAAGGGCAGGGGGGTGCTGCCGGCCGGGCCGCGTCGCAGCCAGGCGCCCCGTTCGGCCGCCGCCCACCAACGACTGTGCAGGGCGGGGGCACTGACAACTCCGACGGTGGGCAGGCCGTCCTCCAGCAGGGCGATCAGGGTGGCCCAGACCGGTATCCCGCGCAGGAAGTTCTTGGTGCCGTCGATGGGGTCGACCATCCAGGTGCGCCCGGCTGCGACGGAGCCGCCGGTCTCCTCCCCGGCGAAGGCGTCGTCGGGGCGGGCGGATTTCAGTGCCTCGCGTACGGCCGTCTCGACTGCGGTGTCCGCGTCGGTCACGGGTGTACGGTCCGGCTTCTCCCGGATCCTCAGGTCGAGGGCCTGGAAGCGACGGCTGGTGATGCTGTCGGCGATGTCGCCGAGTTGCAGGGCCAGTTCGAGATCGGCCTGTCGTGACATGGGGCGCCTCACTGCACACCTCGTGGGTTTCGGGGGCTCGGCCCGTGGCGCCACGGGCCGCCGGACTACTTCGTGTGCAGTTCGAGCATGTGGTACTCCATGACCCGTACCTCCTCGATCCGGCGCACGCGGCGCAGCAGTTCGACCCGCATGCCGGCTTCCTCCGCGATGGCGTCGAGCCGTTCGCTGTCCCCGAGGTCGGCCGTGCCCAGCAGCAGCCTGCCACCGTCGGCCAGGTGTTCATGGGCGCCGGCGATGTACCGGGCCTGGCCCTGGTAGCCCGGGTCGAAGACGGCGGAGTGCAGATCGGTGGAGAGCGAGAAGTCGTCCTCCACATAGGTCCAGGGCACGTTCCAGAAAATGGTGTCGAAGCGGTCCGTGGGTTCGAGCGCCGTGTACATGTCGCTGTGGAGGACGCGCACCCGGTCGCTCACACTGTGCCGTTCGGCGTTGGCGGCCGTGTTGGCCACTGCCTTGTCGTTGATGTCCAGCGCGGTGACGGATGTGCAGCCGTTGAGGGCGGCGGTCACGGAGATGACACCCGTGCCGCAGCCGACCTCCAGGAACGAGCCGCCCACGGGATAGGGCACCATCGAGGCCATCACCTCGGTGGCGGCGCTCAGGGTGCTGGGGAAGACGCCTCGGTGCAGGCTCCATTCCCGCCCCAGCAGGGTGAAGGAGTCCGGTAGATCGTCACCCACGAGGGCGTGCTGGAGGACCTGGGCCACGGCCTCGGGGGACTCCTTGACAGTCATCGTCTCTGCCTCTCCGGGGGTGTGGGTCATGGGGTCGGGCCGGACGCGTACCGCACGAGCGCTCCGCGGTGACGGCCGATCTTGCGGAAGGCTTCGGCGTACTGGTCGATGAGCGTCTTGTCCTCGGGCCAGTTGGTGAAGGTGGGCAGGGACAGCGCGTGCTGCTCGACGTGTTCCGCGTGCGAGCCGCTCTCCGGGGCAATGCCCTTTTTCGACGTGCCGGGGAAGAGGGGGTTCTCCTGGCGGGCGTAGAGCGGCAGGGTCGACAGCCGTGGGCCGGAGGGGGCGCCCACCTCCATGCCTTCGGCGCGCAGCGCCTTGATGAGGACGGCGCGGGGGACACCACCCAGTGCCTCGGGCCGGTAAAGCGGTTTGTAGCCGTACCAGGCGCCCATGTCGACGTGGTCGGCCACGTGCACCGGCTCCAGATAGGCCACGTCGCCGAGTTGCCCGCCGAGGTGGCGCAGACAGCGGTGCCGGGCTTCCTTGCGTGCCGGGAACGCCGCGAGCGCGTGCCGGGCGACGATGGCGTTGAACGGCGACATGCGCAGCTTCAGCCCGAAGCCGGTGACCCAGTGCGCCCGCAGGTCCTCGTCGAGGACGGCGTCCCGGGAGCGGTCCCGGTAGTGCCCGAGGAGAGTGGCGCGGTCGTGCACCTGGGGGTCGCTCGTGACGAGGATGCCGCCCTCGCCCGCGTAGACGGCCTTGTTGGCCTGGAGGGAGAAGACCGCGGCGTCGCCGAAGGTGCCGACGGGCCTGCCCTTGTAGCGGCTGCCGTGGGCGTGTGAGCAGTCCTCCAGAACGCGCAGCCCGTGTCGCTCGGCGATGCGCAGGATCGCGTCCATGTCGCAAGGGTGGCCCCACTGGTGGACGACTGTGATGACCTTGGTGTGTTCGGTGAGCGCGGCCTGAAGTGCTTTCGGGTCCAGACCGCGGGTGTCGGGGTCGATGTCGGCCAGGACCACGTCACCGCGGAGCGCGAAGACGGGGCTCAGCGCCGCATGGTAGGTGAGTGCCGGTCCCACGACGTCCACGCCTTCGCGCACACCGAGTGCGAAGTAGGCGGCGAAAAGGGCGCTGGTACCGGAGTTGAAGGTGACCGCGAAGCGCGCTCCGCCGTTCAGGAAGGCGAGGAAGTCTGCCTCAAGTCGGCCGATGGGACCGCTGTTGCCCTTGATGGAGATGTCGGTGTTCCGCTGTTCGGCCAGTTCCGACAGCTCGGCCTCGTCGGCGGGGGGCGGCCAGACTTCGTGCGGCAGCGGCTGTTCGATGACGGGCGTGCCTCCAAGGAGGGCGAGTTGTTCGGCGATGGTCATGTGTCCTTCCTGTGTTCGCGGTGGGACAGGGGACCGGCGCGTCGGGCCCTGTCGGTTCGCGTACGGCGGTGGGGTCAGGCGCACCGGTCGGCGAGCTTGTTCTGCTCGCCCAACCGGTCACGGTAGATCCCGTCGATCGTGCGCACGGCTGCGAGTTGACGCTGGAGGTGGTCCTGGCGGTAGTAGCGGTCGTCCAGGTGTCCCAGATGATGGGCGATCATGGAACGCACGGCGTCGATCTTGGGGCCTGCCCAGGCGCAGTGATCCAACGGCAGCCCTCCGACGGAGTGCAGGGTGGCGACTTGGGGGGCGACGTTCAACGCGCCCTCCGTACCGAGCACGCAGAGGCGTTCGATCTTCTCGTGGTTGTGGCGTGAGATGCGCAGTGAGCCGGCCAGCCCCGTTGAGGGATAGCTGCACATGAGGCTGACGAGGTCCTCCAATCGGCGATCCCGCATCTCCCGGTACTGGTGCACGAAGGCGGAATGCACCCGAGGGGGTTCGGGGAAGAGCCCGCTGAGTACATCGATGAGGTGGTAGCCCATGTCGAGGAGCACACCGCCCATCGCCTGCTCCCTGGAGGCGCGCCAACCCGTGGTCGGGTGAGCCAGGTTCAAGTGGTAGTCGTAGGAGAACCAGTAGGGCTGCCCGATCCGGGCGAGGTTCTTCTGGGCGAAGCGGAAGACGGGGTTGAAGTTCCGTTGCAACAGGGTGAAGACGCTGCGGTCGGCCCGTTGCGCCAGATGTATCAGTTGCCGGGCTTCCTCCTCGGTGACGGCGAACGGCTTCTCCTTGATGACGTGCCTGCCATGTGCCAGGAGTTCCGTACAGACCGGAAAGTGCTCACTGTGCGGCACGGTGACCACAGCGGCGTCGAATTCGACCTTTTCGAGTGCCTCGTCGAGGACGCCGTAATGAGGGAAGCCCCATTCGTCGGCGAGTGCTGAGGCCGCCGGGGCGGGGTCGACGCCGCCGACGACATCTGCGTTCTCCCGCACGATCGAAAGGTACTCCTTTCCTTGATGTCCAGCAAATCCGACCACCAGTACTCGCGGTCGCAGACCCACGTTCTTCAACCTGTCACTGGACATGCGGAATATCCCCCTCGAAGAAGATCTGAGGATGACGCGGGCAGCCAGGAAAGGATCGTGAAGATCCTGATCGGACTCTTGGTCGCAGGAGGTTCAGGGGATTCTTCGGCTCTTCCCAGAAGCATCGGCGAGCCAGGCGTGTGCTGCGGTCACCACGTCTTTGATGAAGTTGCTTCCGCTGCCCTGCGCGTTCTCGTCGAGCAGCGAGACTTCCTCGGCCGTGATCCAGGCGAACTCGGTGTGCTTGTCCCGTTCGAGTTCGGGCGAGGAGAGGTCCCCGTCCACCTCGACGACGTAGTCCGACTCGACGTGCCGCAGTCCGTCCGCCGTCCACTCCTCGTGTGCCACCCGGGCCAGAACGCGGCGCAGCCGCCAGCCGGTCTCCTCCGCGATCTCCCTGTCCAGCGCGTCCAAGAGCGACTCCCCTTCCTCCACCGCTCCGCCGACGACGTCCCAGCACCCGGGGAAGAGGCGTCGGTCGGCCGAGCGGCGCTGGACGAAGATCCGGTCGTACGGGTCGCGGATCAGCGCGCCCACCACACTCCGGGGTTCGTTCGCCTCGGTCACGTCAGCCTTTCACAGGGCTCGGGGATCGCATGGTCGGAGAATCCGCGGCAGCGGCCGGCGAGGGCTGCTGGAGGAAATGAGTGAGGAATGCTGTCCCAGCTGCACCTGCATCCACACGCCTTCTCTCGCGGAACAAGCTGACCATTCTTCCCTCGTTTCACCTGCACGTAAAAGATTTCACGTGCGCCATGCTTCGGGTAAAATAGAAAAGGAGTCGAACGGTTCGAAGAAAAATTCAAGCAGCCCGACTCGTTGTCGAATCGTGCTTGATGCCGGGCCTGATTTTCCGTCCTGAATAATACCTGGAACCCTATGCTGCGCATGGGTTCACACAAGGCTTCGGACGCCTCAACTTCTCCTTGACACGGCACCAAGTCATATGCTGAGACCGTGACACGGTACGTGCTGCATATCCAGTCTGGCGTAGGCGCCCCGGCGGTCTGCACCGAACTGCAGGCCGCTGTCGTCTCGGTCTGCCCGCTCGGTGGGTGAGGGGTTTCTTCGGCGCACTTCGCCTGAGGGATCGTTCCTTTTTGCCACCGCCGGCCGTTTCGCGGTGGAATATGTTGGCCGGATTTGCCACTCGCCGAGGTCCGGTGGCACAGAGCTCTTTCAGAGTGACCACCGATCG
The DNA here is from genome assembly GCF_042268025.1 of Streptomyces sp. NPDC056161. Taxonomy (NCBI): domain Bacteria; kingdom Bacillati; phylum Actinomycetota; class Actinomycetes; order Kitasatosporales; family Streptomycetaceae; genus Streptomyces; species Streptomyces sp. NPDC056161. Next base: position 171,368 of record NZ_JBHJUV010000018.1, on the reverse strand, counting down.
GGCGACGGGTCGGCGGGCCGCAACGCACAAGGCTCCCGTGCCGTTGAGGGAGGTGTTCGAGTCTCAACCCACCGGCACAGGAGTCCTGTTGGTCCCCCGTCCTGCCGTACTCGACCTCACACATGGCGTGGTCGAGTAGTTGTCCATGCTCATCGTCACCCGTGGGGGTGACCGTCGCTGCAAGCTTCCGCCGCACCGGCGTGCCCTGGTCGCGCTGGTGTATCTGGCCGACTGCGCCTACATCGGGGCGGGTTCGTGGGGGGACTCCACGCCGGCACCCGCCCAACGGGACCTGGCGCCGACGCAGCGAACCGTCAACCGGCGCTGTCCCGGGCCCGGGCCGCAGTGGCGCGTGGCCCCGCCCTCCTCAAGTGGTGGCGGATCTCCCGCAAGGCGCGATGCAGCCCGAATCGAATGACGTCAATCGTGAAGACCGTACTCACCCTGGAGCGGCAACGCTGAAAGAGTTCACTGCCTGTCGGTCACGAACTCTGGCCCGCCTGCCGGCGGGGGCCCGTGGTGTGACCACCGGCCCCCGGGCGGGCGGGTGCTTCGTTCACAGGCGGCGGGCGACCAGGAAGACGTAGCCGATCTGTGGGAGCGCACCGAACCGGGGAAGGGAGCGCGTGGAGTTGAAGAACTCGTAGTGGGGGTCGTCGGCGGAGGGTGCGACATCGGCGAAGGCATCGGCGAACGCCTGGTAGGTGCGGCGGACGTGCTCTCCGATGTCGTTGAACTCCACCACCTCCAGACCGGCGCGGTCCACGGCGGTGCGGAGCTCCGCAGGTTCGGGAAACCCGGGCGACCCGAATGCCCGGCACGTCTGGCGGACTGTCTCCGCGGCGTCCCCGCTCACCGGCGAGCGGAGCAGAACATCGGTGATGACAAGCGGGCTGCCGGGTCGCAGGGTCCGGGCGATCTCAGTGAGGGCGGTGGTCCGGTCGGGGATGTGCATCATGGACTCGATCGCCCAGGCACCGTCGAAGGACGCGGCCTCGAAGGGCAGTGCGCAGGCGTCCGCGTATCGGAAGTCCACCCGGTCGGCGAGGGCGGCGGCGTCCGCCCGGCTCCGGGCGAGGTCGATGTCCTCGTTGCTGACCGAGATTCCCGACACACGGGCGCCGGTAGCACGAGCAATGCGCAGGGCGGGCCGTCCGGTTCCGCAGCCGACGTCCAGCAGGCGCCGGCCGGGTGTGACGGCCAGCCGTGCCGCCACGTGGTCGGTGAGCAGGTCAGTGGCTTGGTTGAGGGAGCGGTCGTCCGTGGCGCTGTCCCAGTAGCCGACGTGGATGTTCCCGTCGACGGCTGTGCCGTCCGCGGTCTCGGTCTGCTCGTCATGGAGTCGGTCGGCGTCCGGTGACGACGGGACGGCGTGGTATCCGGACGGGTCGTTGGTCATCGATGTCTCCCGAGCATGAGGGTGTGTCAGCTGGTGAGAAGGCCGATCTGCCGCATGACTGCCGAAGCCGAGGACTCGGCGCGCTGTTCTTCGCCGTGGCCCTGTGCGGCATCGCGACACGAGTCGACGGCCGCTTCGTCATCGCCTGCCTGGTGGTGGTCCTCGCGCTGTCGAGCCTGGGCCACGACGGAAATCCCCTGGGAGTGCGGCGTTCGATGTCGGATTCGCCGTCATTCTGCAGAATCTACTTGTGGTTCCACCACCCCGGAAGACGGCCTCACAGCCATCACCGAAACGTTCTGGCGGACCTTCGGCCCCAGTGGCGGTCCCACGGCCCCGGCGAGGGGCAACATCCCGGTGTGTTCTTCGGCACGCGCGATGATCGCTTCCGGTCCCAGCATGCGGTTGGCCAGGACGATCGCGTCGACCAGCGGCTTGCATGGTGTCGTAGCGGTGGAGCGCGGTCACCGGGTCGTGTTGCCGGGCCAGGCACCAGGCCGGCACGCGGGCGTCGACGATGGACTGGTGCCAGGCAGTGGCGGTGGGCCGGCGGTTGCACAAGCGTCTGATTGCCGTTCAGATCAGGCGAGGCGGAGTTCCCCTGGGCGCGAGGCTTGTTGGGTGGCCAGGGTGGACTGGCGCCTGTCTGCTCGCCGTGGCCAGCGGCTCCGGCCACCTCTTGGCCCAGGTCGGCAGCCGCCGGTAGTCCGTCAGGCTCGCCCGGTCCGCATCCTCCCGACTCTCTGGTTCGGTTCCGGCTCGACGGCAGTGGCGGTGCGGGGGGCCTGTGGGGATCGACACCGAGCAAAATCACGGGGACTGTGTTCCTCACCGTCGGACGACAGGGCGGCCACGGCCGACCCGCCGACTTCCGGAACCAACGGGCCGGGACACACCTTTGCCGGCGGTTCAGCCGATGGGCTCCAGCATCGGTTGCACGTCGTAGGCGACGCGGATGGTGCCACCGGTGGCGGGGTCGCCCAGTTCCACGCGCCATGCCTCGGCGAACTGGTCTACATCCGGGGCCATGGGGATCGTCCCGGAGATGAGGACGGTGCCGGGCGTGAGGGCGTTGCGGGAGCGCAGGACGTCGACCCAGTAGGCCGGGGTGAGGAGATCGGCGAGAGTGCCGTGCTGGATCTCGGTCTCCTTGCCGTCGTGGGTGACCCAGGCGCGCAGGGTGAGTGTGTCGATGCGCGACTCGACGTCGGCCAGGAGCCAGGCGCGCCGGGCGAGGACGTCCGGGCCGGCGTTCTTGCTCCAGGCCACGCCCTGCACTTCGAGGTCGCGGTCGGTGTGGTCGCAGGCGGCCGTGAGCAGCAGTTCCCCGCCGTCCGCCACGATCAACGCCCACTCCGCCTCGCCCGAGGTGCGCGCGTGCTGGACCGCTACGTGCTCGGTCTGCTGGGCAAGGTAGGGGGAGACGGGGTAGAGGGCCGGCGTCACGGACCGGGCGGGTACGCCGAGTTCGGCGAGTTCGGCGACGTGCGCGGCGACGTCGTCCTGGCTGCGCCCGGCGTACCCGGCGTTGAGGATCTGTACGACGTCGACCTCATGCGTTGATCCGTCGGGCAGGGCGTCGTACGACAAGATCCACCTCTACGACGCCTTCGGCTACCGCGAGTCCGAAACCGTCGCCGCGGGATCGCGGATCGTCACCGTCGACGTGGACGGCGTACGGCTGGGCCTCGCGACCTGCTATGACGTCCGCTTCCCGGAACTGTTCCGAGCCCACGCCGACGCCGGAGCGGCGGCGACGCTGCTGGCGGCGTCCTGTGGCGCCGGGCCCGGCAAGCTCGACCAGTGGGAGTTGCTGGTGCGCGCCCGGGCCCTGGACGCAACCGTCTGGGTCACTGCCGTCGGCCAGCCCGACTCCGGCGCCCCGGCGGGCCCGGTGCCGACCGGCATCGGGCACAGCCGGATCGTCGGCCCCGACGGGACTGTGCGTCACCGTCTGGGGGCCGGGCCGGATCTGCTGGTCGCCGAACTGGACACCGACGAGGTCGCCGCGGTCCGCGAGAACGTGTCCGTACTGGCCAACCGGCGGTCGGAGCTGTGGCGATGAGCAAGGGCGAGCGGGAGTTCCACATCCCCAGCGCGCTGTGGACTGCACCCCCGGGGGCTGTCCCGGGTGTCGAGGAACGCGTCCTGGCCGAGGATGCCGAAAGCGGATGCCGCACCGCACTCGTCCGTTGGGCGCCGGGCACCGACACCTCGGCGCAGGGGGTCGCACGCCACGGCAGCCGGGAAGAGGTCTACCTCCTTGAGGGCACGCTCCACGACCTGACGCTGGGGAAGACCTTCACCGCAGGCATGTACACCTGCCGCCCACCCGACATGCCGCATGGCCCGTGGACCTCGGACGAAGGTGTCGCCATGCTCCTGTTCACCTACCCCGAGACCGGCTAACCCGCGAGCAGCACCTTGAGCGTCGACTCCAGATGGTTGTCGATCGCGACGCAGGCGGCCTCGACGTCGCCGGAAACGACAGCGTCGAGGATGGCCCGGTGCTCCTCCAGTACCGCCTCCTGCCGTCCCTGGCGGTTGAACAGCGCCGTCACACCGGCCCTGACCTGGCGGCTGCGCAGCCCGTCGTAATGCCGGTCCAGGAGCGCGTTGCCGACGGTCGATACCAGCATCGAGTGGAAGAGGTGATCCACGGCGATGAACTCCCTGGCCTGGCCGGGGCCGGTGAGCTTACTCTGCCGCTCCAGCAGGGACCGCAGCTCCTGTACCGGGGTGCGATCGGCCGCGATCAGCTGTGACGCGGCGTACCGCTCCACGATCCCGCGCAGCTCCATCAATTCACTGATCTGCCGCCCCGTCAGCGGCGCCACCCGGGCACCCCGCTTGGGCACGAGCTCGACCAGGTCCTCGGCGGCGAGCAGCAACAGGGCCTCCCGGATCGGCGTGCGGGAGACGCCGATCCGGTCGGCGATCTCCTGCTCGTTCAGAAACGCCCCTTGCATCTCGGGGTCCGTCAAAACCGTGTCCTTGAGATACGCGTATGCCTTCTCCCGACCGGACACCACCGCAACCCCCTAAGATCGCATACACTTTGTATACAGAAGGTAGCGCGCAGATCCATGGAATTGCCCCTCGCGCTGCTCGGCTTCACTGGCCCGTACCCGGGGAGGGTTCAGGGACCTATCCCCGGACGCCGCCCTGCCCCAGGGTCCGCGGCGGACCGCCACCGCGGGCCTGAGATGATCAGTAAGGGAAGCTTTGCACATCACCGCCCGGCTCGCCGGGGCCGCCATCCGGGTCCGGGGCCACGGCCCCGAACCCCTTCGCCGACCACGTTCATGAGGCCGGTGAGGGGTTCGACTGGCCCGACTTCCGTGATCTGATCACCCGCGCCCGCATTCAACTGGCTCTGAACGCATGGGCCCGCCGGGTCATGCCTCAAGTCATGAAACACAGGTCATAAGATACGCAGCATGAGACACGCGACGGGTCCGGTGCCGTAGTCGACGACGGACCCTCGTCTGCAAGGGGCGCCCCTCGGCCCCGGATAACGCCTCAGGGCCCCGGCGCCGCCCGCCCGGGACGGCGATCACCAGCTTCCCGCAAGCAACTCCCGTAGCGTTCCAAAACTGCTTCACCGCTGCCGACCTCGGGTGATGCACCGGGTCAGCGGTCGGGCATGATCAGTCCCCGTGCTCTACGGATGATCTACCTGCTCGCCACACGGATCTTCGCCTGGCTCGCTCTGCTGTCTCGCTCCTCCTCGGCGAAGAACGCCGAGATTCTCATCCCGCGGCACGAGGTCGTGGTGCTGCGCCGGCAGGTCTCCGCGCCCAAGCCCGGCTGACCGGACCGGGCACTGCTCGCCACGCTCGCCCGACTGCTGCCCCAAGCCCTGCGCGGGCACCGGATCGTCTCCCCGAGCACCCTGCTGTTCTGACACCAGCGCCTGGTGAAGAAGAAGTGGACGCAGCCGTCCTCCCCGGGACGCCCGGCTCTGCCGGAAGAGGCCCTCGACCTGATCGTCCGGCTCGGCGCCGAGAACTCCCGATGGGGCTTCCGGCGCGTGCACGGTGAACTGCGGCGCCTGGGACACAAGGTCAGCCCCGCCACCGTCCGACAGGTGTCACGTGCTGCCGGGCAGCCGACTTCGCCCACCTCGTCCCCGACCGCGACGCAAAGTCCGCCGCCGCCTTCGACACCGTGCTCGCCAGCGAGAGCATCACCGGGGTCAAGATCCCTCCCCGCAGCCCCAACTGCAACCCGCACGCCGAGCGCTTCACACGCTCGGTACGCGAGGAGCGCACCGACCGGCTCCTGATCTTCGGCCGCGGCCACACCGTGAAGGTCCTCCACGACTACACGCGCCACTTCCACAGTCACCGACCCCACCAGGGCCGGAACCAGCCCGCACCCTACGACAACCCGAACGTCGCCCCCTACCCGCAGCCCGGGATTGAACGCCGGCAAACCACTACTGGACTCATCAACGAGTACCACCGAGCCGGCTGACCATCAGCCAAAGGCCCAGCCCACCAGCCGGTGAAGCCTTTTTGAAGCACCACGGGCTATTTGGATCTGGCTCTGGCCGCAGTTCGAACCCGAAGGGCAAGCTCGGCAACCCCCCGATCTGCCTGACCTTGTACCGCGCGCCACGCCAGCTTCGATGAGTCAGGCCCAGTAGCTTTGGTCTCGCGGACGCGGGCGCGCCAGAGACGGTGGGGCGGCGTGTCCGACTCGACGCCCCGTACCCGAAGGGTGCAGGTCGGCCAGACTGTCAGCACTGCAAAATACCGGCTCACAAAGCTGCAGTCAGGTGGCTGATACCGCAGTTCCCCGATACGCATTCACAAAAAACGGACAAGCCGTGACGATGGAAACACGTAATGTCTCACGTGACCGTCGGCGCAGAGAAACAGGTGGATAACCATGTCACCGCAGACGACACGGACTCATTTCGACGGGGTGCTCGTCACAATCCGCTCCGATAAATCGTACTTCGAGGTCACTGAGGCCATCGAGTCGAAGTTGCAGCGCTTCTCGATCACCAGACAGATGGAATACATGACACACAAAAACCGCGAGGGGTTCGAGGCCTACGTCACAAGGATTACGGAGCCAAGCAACTACACCATCTTTTTCGATTTTGAGCAGGGGTCAGCGATGAGACTGGCCGGAATCCCGATCGAGTCCAAGTTCTACCTCGTCGGCAATCCCGTCATTGCCCGAGGCTTGTTCCAGTACACCGGTGCGGCCGGCCTAGGGGCGCCGGTGCGTATCTCCGTTTCCCAGCGCGACGGTGAGCAAACACGTATCGACGTGGACCAGCCCTCCGCCTTCTTCAGTCAATTCCATGAAATGCAGGGATCAGATGTTCCCGGGCGGCTGGACCACGAGCTGGTCGGGATCTTCGAAGCCGTCGCCTAACCTGATCACCTCGAATCGCAGGAAACGGCCCGTGGCGGCCTCGCCCGCCCGACCTGCGGGCGCCCCGCACCCAAAAGGTACGCGTACGCGGAGGCGATCCGCACGGCCGCGCCGGAACGTCGCGAATCGCGCATCATGCGACTACGCCGAAGCCCTGCCCGCTTACCGGGTAGTGCCAGTTCGGCGAGGCACGACGAACCCAGGCCGGCCTCGCGCTTTCACGAGGCTAAACACCCGCGGTTCGAGCTGCACTTCACCCCCACTGGCTCGTCCTGGATCAACCCGGTCGAGCGGCGGTTCGGCTACCTCGCCCACCAGATGATCCGTCGCGGAGCGCACAAGAACATCCAGACCCTGGAAGCCGATATCCACGCATGGGTCAAGAACTGGAACGAAGACTCCAAGCCGTTCATCTGGACCAAGACAGCCCAGGAGATTCTCGACTCCCTCGCCCGCTTCTGCCGACGGATCTCCGGCGCAGGACACTAGCCTCGATGCGGTTATGAATGCACCACTCGCCGGTTCAGCTTCGAGCCCCCTTCGGAATCCGCGACGTCATAGAGGCACCTTACGAAGGCGGGAACTGTTTCACCGGGAGCCGTCGCCGGGGAAAGCGACCTTGATCGTATGGTCGTCGATGTCGAGGTCGAGCTGGATGGAATCGCCACCAGTGACGTGCCAGGCAGCCGAGTCCCGGCCGTCGACGGTGACCGAGACCTCGACGGGGGCGGGGAGCCGGTCAACGGTGAGAGTGGTAGGTGTGCCCCGCCGGGACGGGGCGGCGGCCGTGGTCTCGATGTCGAGGACGCCGTGGACCATGTCGTTGCGGGCTCGCCGGATACCGAGGGCAGGGTAGTCGACACCCCTGAGCCGCGGCTCCGACGCCGAAGCGGACAGGGGTTCGTTGAAGATCCGCCACCACGCCCCCGGAGTGCCGCTCTCGGCCAGCATCAGGATGGCGTTGATCTGCCCGCGCGGCCACGTGGAGTCGTAGCCGAACCAGAATCCGAAACGGTCGTTCTCCTCACCGAAGAACCGGGGCTGGTATTCCCTTTCGACGTAGTCCCGGATGCGGTCCTCGGTGGCGGTGTCCCCCGTCTCGTGTGCCATCCACAGGGCCGTGCTGAGGTGGTTGGGGTCGGCCCGGAGCCTGCTCAGCGGGAGACCGGGGTCAGACCAGCCGAGCCGCCGCATCGCCAACTCGTAGATCCACAAGGAGAACTCGCGGTCCTGCGGATACATGTACAGCAGGCAGGGGAACACCCCGTGGGCCACGGAGGGACCGGGCAGCGAGTGGAGGCGTTGCTCGATCGGGTCGTAGTAGAGGGCGAAGGTGTGCAGCTCTCCGGAGCGGGTCAGGCTCATGTAGTGCTGTCGGAGGTAATCGAACCAACGCGGGACCGGCTCGCTCAGGGTGGTTCCGAGCAGCGCATCGTAGAGTTTGAGCCCGAGTCCGGTGGCGCTGACACAGAACGGCCAGATCTTGGTGTTCTCGCAGTGTGGGCCCTGGGGGCGGCTGCGGAACTGGGCGGAGATGAATTCTGCGATCCGCGCGTGGGTCCAGGTGAACTGGCGGCTCTGGTATCCGGTGATCTCGAACGGCCGGTGCTCGGTGGCCTCCCCGGAGACGTAGCGGCGTATGCCGAGGACCAGGTTCAGCCAGCCCCGGTAGAAGACGTTGCCGTCGGCGCCGCACGGGTCGGGCTGCAGTCCCCACGGTTCGATCCCGTTTCCGGTCCAGCCCGGTATCGGGTAGCGGCCGCGCAGTGGTTCGGGGATGAATGCCTGCCACGCGGGGGGATAGCGATCTGCACCGGGGTCGGGACCAATCAGCGTGCACCAGTCCACTGCGCCCCAGAACGAGGTGTAGCGGCGCACGAGTTCGTCGGCGATGCGGGTGTAGACCTCCCGCCAGGCCGGGGTCGATTCGAGCAGGACCGGGAGGACGTAGGCCATGTTGTGAACGTCGAACCGGGGAAAGGAGCACATGGGCGGCGCCGTGTAGCGGTCCCACCACGGAAGGGGTTCACCCTGGTCGCTCCAGTCATCCGGGGTGGTCGCCTTGTCCCAGATGTAGCGCAGCCAGCCCAGCGCGCGGTCGTTCAGCGCGGGTGTGGGTGTTGCCGCCTCGGGGGTCACGGCGTGGGCGCTCATCACGGCTCCCGCAGGGGTTCCCCGTTGGTCCCCTGTACGACCCACAGCTTGGCCCGTGCCTGCCAGCCGCCGGTCCACTGCGGATCCAGTCGTTGCACGGCCGGCTCGATGATGATCTTCTCGACGCCGTTGGCGGCCGGGTCGTGCGCCACATAGGCGCCCGGGAGGGCCTGCCGGGGAGGATCGGCCCCACCGATGGGCACCACCTTCCGAGCCAGGCCGCGGAACCACATCAAGAGCAGATGATTGCCCTCAACGCGGACGGTTCCGTCGATGCGGTCGCGCATGATGGCGTCGACGGCATCCGGTGAGATCAGGTCATGAAGTGCGTGAGCGCTGCTGCTGAAGCGGACCGCGAAGTCAGGCGCCGCGGCCCGGCCGGCCGAGGTGGCGACGAGACGCCGCTGTCCGTCGAAGTCCCAGTGCCGTGCGGGACCGTCGTCGGCGGAGATCTCCACCGTGAGACTGCGCGTGATCTGGGACCGGAGCGCAGCGCTGCACCGTACCGCCAGCACCAGGCCGTGCCCAAGCCACCAGAGCAGCACACGCAGCCCGGCGACGGCCGGCGCCTCTGATGCTCGCTCCAGTCCGCGCACCCGGCTGGTCGTGCCCATCATGGAGCCTTTTCTTCGCCGGCACCGGACAGGAAACTGTGGATCAGCGCGGCGAACTCCTCGGGCCACTGCCACAGGAAGCCGTGCCCGGAGTCGGGATAGATCCTGACGCGTGCGTGGGGCAGGTGGTCGGCCAGCAGCCAGGTGTTCGGAGTGGGGATCATGATGTCGTTGTCACCGTTGGCGAGCAGCACTGGCTGGATGATGCCGGCCAGCCGGTCCAGCTGGGCCGGGTCGGGGATGCCCCATTCGGTGATGGCGTCCATCTGGGCGTCACGGGCCTGCAGCCCGGCGGGCTTGTCCCGGTCCTCGGTCCGGGAGGCACGCCGCTCCAGGAACTCCCGGCCCTTCTGCTGGCTGGTCGGGGTGACCTCGAAGAACAGGGAGAGCAGATCCTCGGGATGGTTGTCGGCGACGTTGGCGAGGGCCTGGACGTCGTTGATCCAGCCATGCATCAGCACGCCGCTGCGCGGCCCGGTGCCGGCCAGCACGAGCCGACGGACGAGCTGGGGACGGATCAGGGTGAGCTCCTGCGCGACCATCCCGCCGATGGAGAACCCGAACAGGTCGATCCTGGACAGCCCGAGCGCCTCGACGAAGGTGATGGCGTCGCGGGCCATCCCGGTGATGGTGTTCGGCACCGTCCCGGTCGACAGACCGACACCGGCGTTGTCGACCGGGATGACCTCGCGGTGGGCGGCGAGGGAACCGAGCAGCAGCGGATCCCAGTTGTCCAGGTTGCCGCGGAAGTGCTGGAGCATGACCAGCGGCAGCACGTCGTCGGGGGCGGTTCCGAACCGCCGGTAGGCGTACGTGACCCCGTTGGCGCCCTCGGCGAACTGATTCGGGGCGGTCAGCGCGATGTCGCTGTTCGACATGACGATCAACTCTTCGGTTTCGGTCGCTTCTGGGGCTCGGCTCGCGCCGCACGGGCAAGCACGCGGACCAGCCGGGAGGGGCGACCACATACGGGAGCAGGGTGCCTCGCCGCCGCTTCGCCGGCTGACCGGAAGGAGGTGATCGGGTGAGAACCGTCGCGGCCGCGTCGGGCCCGACTGGTGTGCCGAACGGGAGGGGGCTCAGAAGCCTCGCCTCGCACGGGCCGACCACTGCCTCAGGGAGCGGTGATCACCGACATCGCCTCGGACCGGCGCACGGATCTAGCCTACGGCGCCGCACGTCACGTCGCATCTCGTGCCCGAGGGATACCACTCGCATACGCTGACGCGGGACGCGGACCACTGCCAAGCAGGTCACCTGCCTGCCCGACGAGGGCACGCGGGTGGCGAAGGAACCGCCATGGACATCAATTCGTCCACGCACTGATCGGCACGAAGCGGCCAAGATCTACACTGGCGCCCCGGCAACCGTGATCGGCGAGGTTCTCGTCCCTCTGCGCTGGTTCGCGCTGTTCTCCAAGACCGAACGAGTGCGCCCTGAGCAACGTCGAGAGAGCGGGCCGCAGACCGGCCCATTGGAACCACCGAGGGCGGCAGAGCCGGTCCAGGGCCCCGTTGCCGCAGTCCGACCGGCCGGCAGGAGACCCGTGTCCCGTCCACCAGACACCGTGCCCGACCGCGACTCTGCAGCAACTCCCTCGCAATAAGCACGACAGGCAGGACTGGCCCCCAAACCCGCCCAGCCGCCGAGCATCTTCGGTGGCTGTCCCGTCTCCCCATCGAGCGGTCAGGCGGGCGAGCTCAAACCTGGGGGGATTGAGAGAGAGCGGCTTTGAGTTGCCTGGTGGGCTCGTCGGCGAGGACTTCGGTCCGGCCGGCAACGATGGCCTGCATGGTCTGCTCCGCGACCTCGGCCGCGGTGATCTTGGGCTCGTCGACCCAGGCACTGAGGTCGGTGTCGACGAAGCCCGCGTGGACCCCCACCACCAGGGTTCCCTGCTCCCGCAGGCCCTGGCGCAGGGAGTCGGTGAGCGACCACTGGGCTGCCTTGGAGGCCGCGTATCCGGGAAAGTCCGGCCGCCCGGTCCAGGAGGTCATGGAGAGCATGTTGACCAGTGCACCGCCGCCGTGGCGCCGCAGGACCGGGGCGAAGGCCCGGCAGACGGCCCAGGTACCGAAGAAGTTGACTTCCATCGCCTGACGTGCACCGTCGAAGGAACCCTCCAGGAGGCCGGTCTCGCCGCTTGAGGTACCCGCGTTGTTGATCACAATGGTGACATCATCCGCGGCCGCTGCGGCTGCGGCGACGTCCTCGGGATGGGTGATGTCCAGGCGCAACGGCATGAGACCTTCTCCAGCCGCTGCTGCCGGGTCCCGGGCGCCGGCGTAGACCTTGGCCGCTCCGTGCCCGATCAGTGCGTGGACGAATGCGCGCCCGATTCCGCGGTTGGCTCCCGTCACCAGGGCAACCGAACCCTTGATCTCCATGGTGCTCCTTTGCCACCAGCGTGCTCTCTTGGGGCAAACGGACCGACAAGGGGTGGTGCGCGTACGGGCCGACGGACCTGCAGGTCCTCGGCAGTCACGCACGACCGCGCAAGGGTAAACCTCACCGCTTGCGGCTCTCATCGCGAGGGCTGACGCCCGATTGCGGCTGTGCATAACGCCTGGCCGGACAGTCCTCGGGTTTCCTTGCCAGCGTATGCGATCGCCGTGGCGACCGCGTCCTGGTTGCCGCTCGCGGCGAGCGCGGTGGCCACCGCCTCCAGCACGTCGGCGGGCATCTCCCCGCCCCCGCCCGGTACGCGGGACACTCCGGGCCCACCGCGCCGCCCGACGCAGCGTCGCCCCCACCGCCGGGCCCTCGCCGGCACGCACCGCCGCGGTGTCGGCGAGGACCGCGCGTACCAGGGCGGCTCCGACGACGTCGGGGTAGTGTCGGCGTACGGCCTGAGCTGGCCCTGGCAAGATTTCCGTGAAGCTGGGGTGTGCCACCGTGCGCCGGTGACGCTCCGTCACGGGTAGCGGCGTCGGAGCAGGGCCCTGAGGATGACGCGGTGGCGGTGCAGTGGGCCCCCCGCGCGTCCGGCCGTGATCCGCTTCTGGAACTTCAGATCGGTGATGCGGCCTTCGTTGTCGGCGGAGTTGACGGGTGGTGATGCCCTGTACGACTGCGGGCTGGTCCTCGCGGATGGCTTTGGCCAGGCTGGCCAGGGCCGGGAGGCGGGCGGTCGTGAGTTGCTCGAACCGGTCCGGCAGCGGGGCGGTGTCGCGGGCGTCGGGCATGGCGGCGAACTGACGCACCAGATCGTGGGTGCGGTCCAGTTCCGGGCAGTGCTCGAACAGCGGCCTGAGATCGGTCTCAGGGGGTCTCGGAGCGGACGGTGCGGCGGGGGCCGAGGCGGATAGGCTCGACCACGTTCGCGAGATCACCGAAGCCCTGGTTCCGGGCATCCGAGGAGTCGTCGATGCACCATTCGGACCCGCGGTATGCGGCGCGGCTCGCCACGTATGGGACCGTGGCCACGCGGCTGTCCCTGCTGAGCGACCGTCGGCTCGGCGAGGTCGTGGCCGCCGCCGAGCCGCTCGGGTCCGGCCTCGGTGGCAGGTCGGCGGAACTGGACATCGGCGGCACGCGGGTGTTCGTCAAGCGGGTTCCCCTGACGGACACCGAACTGCGGCCGGAGAACACGCGGTCGACGAAAAACCTCTTCGGACTGCCGATGTTCTACCAGTACGGGGCGGGCTCAACCGGGTTCGGGGCCTGGCGAGAGCTGGCCGTGCACGTCATGACCACCAACTGGGTCCTCGGGAACGAGTACGAGGGCTTTCCGCTGATGTACCACTGGCGCATCCTGCCCGACTCCCCTCCCGAAGAGTTCGCCGACCAGTTCGGAGGCATCGACGGGGCGGTCGCGCACTGGGAGGATTCAACGGCCGTGCGTAAGCGTCTGGAGGCCATCGGCCGGTCCTCGTCCAGTCTCGTCCTCTTCCTGGAACACGTCCCGCAGACTCTCGCCGACTGGCTGCGCGACTACCGGTCCGCCACGCCGGAGGGTGGGACGGGCTCACGGTACGTGTGGGTGGAGGAGGCCCTGGCACGCGGCACTGCCTTCATGAGCGCGCACGGACTCGTCCACTTCGACGCCCACTTCGCCAATGTCCTGACCGACGGCCGGCTGCTGTACTTCGCGGACTTCGGACTCGCCCTGAGCTCCAGGTTCGAACTGTCAGCGGTCGAGGCGGAGTTCCTCTCCGGCCATCTCGTGCATGACCACTGCCACACCGTGAGCCATCTGCTCCGCCATCACCTGCCTGATGGCGTGCGCGGCGGTATGGAGCACGATGTGTTCCTGCGCGAGTGGATCGCTGGCCACCGGCCCGATGGGGTCCCGCGCGAGATCGCCGCGATCATCGACCGGCATGCCCGCGCTGCCGTGGTCTTGGGCGACTTCCACCGGCGGTGGCTCACCGAGAGCAAGCGGACGCCATTTCCGGCCACCGAGATCGAGCGGGCCTGGGGCACTGCGGTCGCGGTGCCCCGCTGAGACCAGACTTCGGCAGAAGGTCGCGGTCAGGAGGTCTCGGGGCGGGCGGTGTGCCGGGGGCCGAGGCTGCGTCGCAGCTCGACACGTCAGCTCACCGGAGTGATCGAGGGTCGGCCATGGCCCCGCGGGTCACATCCCGTCGGCGGCGGCCAGCGACTCGCGGGCGCCGGCCAGGACGTCCGGGTGGGCTTGGAAGGGCTGCGCGGTGTTCAGCAGGGTCCGCCACAGCAGTCGGGCGGCGTTTATGTCGACCGGCTGGCCGCGAAGTTCGTCCTCCAGCTCGAATGCGGCGACCTCGGAGGCGTGGCTCAGGGTGCGCTGGATGCGCAGGAGTTCGACGAAGTCGGCGGTGCCGTGCCGCTCGGCGGGGAAGCGCCAGTCGCCGCCCGGAGGGTCCTCCTCGAAGAGGTCAACGGCCCGCATCCGTACCTCTTCCCGGCGCCCGCGCTGTTCGGCGGTCAGCCCGCCCCCGTCCGGATACTGCGCCCCTCCGGCGTACCAGCTCGGACGGACCGCGCCACCGGTCCCGACACGGACCCAGACCCCGAAACGCCGAAGTCAGTAATCACATCGGAATGACTCGTCTAGGAACCGGTGGACACTCCACTGGGATCTCGCCCTTGAAATTCTGATCTACGCCTCAGTAGTACAGCTCTATCAATTCGCTGCAATCTTGCATGAAAAGACTCCTGCGACTCGCCGGATCGCAGTCTCAGGACTCGTGCATGGGCGTACACGGGAGGGGAATCCGGTGGGACCAGAAATCACGTTGCTCCGGCCGGGATCACCCCCGGCCGGAGCAACGGATGAGAAGGATCCCCACGAGCTCCCATGCCGCTTCCCTGGTCGACGCAAGCCCAAGGGATCATCGCAGCCGACTTCTTCCACGCGGACACCATGCTCAGAAAGCGCCTGTACGCCTAGAACACGGCACCCGCACAGTGCACATCACTGGCGTCACCGCCCACCCCACACGGGCCCGGGAGACGCAACAGGCACGTAATCCCGCCGACCAACTCGACACACGCATGGAGTCCCTGCGCTTCATGCTGCGCGACCGCGCACCCGCTCGGAGATGTCCTTGACCTCATCGGATGCCGAGTCCCTGGGCCTCCGTCCACCTGGCAATGTCGCGGAGATGCGCCCGCATGAGCGGCAACATGGTGACTATACCTTCGCTGTCCGCAAGGAGCGGCGAAGAAGACCACCGCTACCACGGGCGACCCACCGCCGAAGCGCGTAGGCACTTCGGCGGTGGGTCGCGGGCGTCAGTACGACTCGGTGCATACGATGTTGCCGTTGCGGCGTTCGAGGCACGCCCATGCCTTGATGCCCTTGTCGTTGACCATGGCGGTGTAGGCGGTGGAATGGCCCGAGGCCACCGTCTTGGCGTAGCACGACGGGTGTCGGCAGGAGCCGCCCTTGTTCCGTGCCTCGATCCGGTCACCGCCTCGTGCGTGTGTCACGCGTACCCAGGCTGCACGGCACGTGGAGCTGTAGCGCAGTTCGAGCAGGGGGCCGATCTCGGCGGTGCGGCGGACCGTGCGGGCGGTGCGCTCACATGTGGTGGTCACGGGGCTTTTGCCCGCGCAGTTGCTCCCTGAACAGGACGAGGCACTGGTGGTGGGTGCTGCGAAAGCCGGAGCCGTTGCTGCGGAAGAGGCCAGAAGCAAGGACGCAATTGCGCTGGCTACGAGGCGGGCGCCTGTGCTCATAGTGATCTCCGACCTTCCCCTCACAGGTAGGTGATGTCCCAGTGGCTGCTCTCGCGGGCGTAGACGTTGCCCGCGGAGGACTTGTACATGGCGGCACCGTCACCACGCCGTCCGACGTACCGGAAGTTGCTCTTGATGTAGCTGGTGACACACGTAGTCGGCGCGATGTCGACTTTGTAGCCCTTCCAGTGGCTGTAGCGCCCGGAGGCATGGCCGGTCTCGGTGCCGCCGGTGATGGTGACCGCGCAGTGACTCGACTTCTTGAAGGTGATGATCCCCTTGATGGTGCCGGAGTTGATGTTGGTGAAGGAGGTGCAGCGCCGGTTGTTGCGGTTGGAGCAGTGACCGCTGGAGGTCCAGCTGATCCCGGCGGCCCGCAGGCGGGCGGCCGCTTGAGCGTGCGTCAGCTTGGTACCGCTGGCGGCGGCCGGGCCGGCGAGGGCCACTGGCGTCAGCACTGCGAGCGTGGTCAGCGTGAGAGCGGCGACCCCGCTACGGTTCTGCAGACGTGCGAACTTCATGAGATTCCCCTCGTGTAGCTGTTGATGGCTGCCACCGACTCACACGGGGGCGACGGCCGCGGCCGTGTGCCTGCGTATGGAGCCGATGAGCTTACTCATTCGCTCCTTCCCTCGATTCCTTGTCCCGGCGACGACCGGATCGGTACCCGTGAGGCGACCGGAACCGCCAGGTTCAGACCGTCATGCGAGCGAAGTCGGGCGCTAAGCACCAAGATCAGTCTCAGCGCCAACAACGGTTCCAGTACCGCGGCCGAAAGTGGGCGCGCGCCGGCCGGCGACGTTGATCGCAGAGTGCGGCGCTCCCCCGTGGCGCCGCACTCTTCATGTCCGGCGGGCCCCTACTCGGCCTCCGGGTACGGGGCGGCGCCACCGGATACGAGCAAGGTGAGCCGTTCACCAGCCGTGAGGACCGCTGCGATCGGAAGCGTCAGATCCTGGGTGAACCCACGGCCGTCGTGCCGGTAAGAACTCAGTTACCTGCCGCAAACGGCAGGATGCACGTAACCACGATGAGGCCACCGGAAACCGAACGGCGGAGCGAGGCGCCAGCCCGCTTCGCGGGCGCCTTCGCCGAACGATCGGGGTGACCGTTCGGCGAATGGAAGCACTGGAGGCCCCGGGTCAACAGCGATCGGACAGTCGCCCGGCGCCGCCATGATATGGGCGCCTGAACCCTGCTGCCCGGCAGCCGAGGTGGTGGCCTCGGCGGTGCCAACGGCCGAGGCCATGGCGATCAGCCCCCGCCACAAGGGCGGTGCGACGGATCCGGGTGCGGCTCCTTGTGCGCCTGGTTGTGTGCCTCATCGGTCTCTCTGCCTTCCAGAGGTTCTCCGGAGCGCTCCTGATACGTCACCGGGCTCACCCAGTCTCAGGGCACGCAACCCGCAGCACGTTAGCGAGAAGCGCCACATCGTTAGCGTGGCGCGCCAGAAACGGAAGATCATTCAGAGAAGGGCGAGAAAAAGAAAGATCATTCACGTGAAGTCTTCCACGCACTTGAGTACTGCATGGCCTGGTTTCGATAGTCGACAGGCGCAACACCGTAGACGGAGCGGAAGGCACGAGTGAAATCAGCGGGGCGGAGATAGCCCCAGCGGGCGGCAATGGCCCTGATGGGCACGTGACGCTGCACCGGATCGCCCAGATCGCGGCGGCAGCGTTCCAGACGCTGCTCGCGTATCGAAGCACGGACGCTCGCGCCGTATGCCTGAAAGAGCCGATGCAGTGAGCGGACGGAGATGTGGTGGGCCGCCGCTATGCCGTCGACGCTGAGCATGGGGTCGCCGAGATGATCTTGGATGAACGAGGTGACACGGATGTACAGGGCTCGTTGCCGGCTGTCGGCCGGAACCTCGTCTTCACGCTCCAAATGATGGGCGAGAACGGCAGCGGCCAGATCGAGACCGATCGCACCGAGCCGAAGCATGTCTGCGGGCGTGTAGCACGCGTGGTTGTCCGTCACACGGGCCAAGTAGTCGACCAACAACTGACCGATCCCTTGGTCGCCAGGCAACTGACAGGCGACCAACTGGTCAACATGGCGAGCTTTCACCGGTAGCAGGGCGATCGGGAACTGCATGAGCATTGCTTCGCCGACGGCGTACGACTGAAACGGCCGGGAACTTCCCAATAGCACCAGCTCCCCGGGCCGGACGAGAGCGCTGCGCCGATTCTGCTCAATGACATGAGGGCCGGAACGGGGCACAACAATCTGCAGGCACTCCGGGTCGGAGACGCGAATAGCCTTCAGGGTCCGGGACGTGGTTATCGATGAGTAAGCCATCGAAGAAACCTGCACCGGCCCCAGTGAAATTTCATCGAACCAGCCGCGGAACACGTCACTTTCCACAGCACGGAACGTTTTCGGCATGACTTCCCGCTGAGCCATCTCTGTCCAGGCAGCCAGAGCCTCTTGCCCAGGGAAGTCCTTGCTGTCGAAAACCCGTTCCATTATCCTCCTCCGGGTTTGACGAATAACGCGCAACGACGACTTACCAGTCGACGCCCCTTATCGAAAGGGCCAAATCAGGCAACGTCATGGATAACCACTTTTTCTGTTCACAGGAAAGGCTGCCGACAGCACCCAGTTCAGCTACAGGTATCTGCCGGGGCGGTCCTCCTCCTGGGAGTTGGGCGAGCACTGGTGGAATCCCCCTTCCCGTGCACCCCAGGAACCGAAGCATCTCGTAGTCCTGGGCAGCCCGTATTGCCGCTGTTCTCAATCCCAGCGGCCTTCGATCCAATAGGTGCAGACGTCGCGTGCACCCCAGCCGGGATTCACCGCGGCGGTCACGAAGGTGTTCGATGAACTGTCACGGAGGCCGGTGCAGGTTTCTTGCCTTCTTGCGGCGCAGCGCAGCGGGGAGATCTGCTCGTGGTGAGCGTCTTCGAACGCACCGTGCCGGGTGCGGGCGCACCGCACCCGGTGTCCGGATCAGCGGAGCAGCAGACCGCTCGTACACCCCAGGTCTCCTGATCATCCCCGATCACCCGACGCCGTCCCCTTCCCGGTGCAGTCCGCCGCACTCGCCTGGGCAGGCGCAGTCCTGAAACGGTATGGCAAACACGCGGGGCACGGGACATCGTCGTGTGACGGCAATCCCTTCGGGTGAAGGGGGTCTTGCCAAACCCGCGCCCCGCATCTCGGCTCAGCCGGTGGCCGAGCACCCAGGCATGGCGGCCAACGATGCCTCGCCCGTCAGCGCGCCGGGGCGCCGCCGGATCCCCGCGAACATGTCGGCGCGGACTTCTGGGATCGGGTAGTCGATCCGGTCGTAGCGCGGGAGGGCCCTGTCTCACATTCGGTGATGACGTAGCGCGCTGGTATCCGAGGAGGATGCGGTGGCGAAGCAGCGTGAAGCTTGCTCGTCCGTGCATCTGGCGGGCGATCCGCTTGGTCTTCGTGTTGATCCCCTCGGTGGGACTGTTGCCGTACGGAAGCGTGAGGGCGGCATTTACAGTGTCGCGGTCTCGTTCCGGACCTCGGGCGAAGGCGTGCAGGTGGGGCAGATCGGCGCCGCGGACCTGGGCGGCCCAGCGAGTGAGCGCGTCGGCATTGTCGACATGAGGCACGAGGAGCGGGGCAACGTCCCTTATATCGGCAGCCAGTTGAGTCGTCTCGTGGCATGCGGCGGTGAGCTTGGCCAGGAGCTCGTGTCGCTCGGCCTTGAGGTTGTCGGGCCTAGTCAGCAGCATCCGGGCGAGCCTGCGTGGGGAGATGTGGCTGCAGTCGGCGTCCGCACGAACCGGGCCGGACCCGGTCGGCCGCGGCAAGAGAGGCAACGAACGGGACGTGCTGTCCGAGGCCCAGGGCGTCCCTCTGGCCGTCGCACCTGCGGAACTGGGTCCGGGCAGCCGGCGCGGGCCGGCCGCGGGGACGCCGGGCAGAGGCATCCGCCGAGCCGCCCACACCGCTGGAGGCGGAGAACGCCGCTCTGCGCAGGAAGGTCCGCGACCTGGAGGAGGAACGCGATGTCGGACGCCTGGAGACTGGCACCTGAGGTTCCAGAGGAGGCAGCACCAAGTGGGAAGCTGGTGTGGTGAGTCCAGGTTCAGCTGTAGAAGTGGGCTGTGCTCGTGGCGCGTATGGGTCGACCGACGGTCGAGGTGGTCCTGACGGATGAGGAGCGGGAGACGTTGCTGCGCTGGTCGCGGCGGCAGCAGTCCGGCGCGGCACGGCGCGATCAGCTATCCGGGGCGGATGACCTCGCGGACGTGCCGGTTGCGGGCCGCCGCGACACCGAAACCGGCTTGGGAACCCGGGTGCGTGCGCGGACCCTCGGAAGCCACACGATCACGGCGAGCACCGCCAAGGCGCCCCAGCAGGCGAGTACGGCGCGCCAGCCGAGCCCGGTCAGATGCTGTAGAGGGACGGTGACACCGGCCGCGACCGCAGGCCCGGTGAACAACGTCATCGCGTACACGCCCATCATGAGGCCGACCCGGGTGGGGAAGTCCCGCTTGATCAGGCCCGGCAGCAGGACGTTGCCGATCGCGATGCCGGCCCCGATGACGACGGTGCCGCCGAACAGCGCAGCGATGTCGGGTACCACGCGCACCGACGTGCCCACGAGGACGAGAACCATAGCAATCAGCAGCGCACGCTCCATGCCCACCCGCCTCCCGAGCCGAGGAGACAGCGGCGACAGCAATCCGAAGCACAGCAACGGAAGCGACGTCAGGAGGCTGATCGCGGAGGAGGACAGACCGGTGTCCCTCCCGATGGCGGGAACCAGTGGTGACACCGCGACCAGGGCCGGGCGCAGGTTGAGGGCCAGCACCACCACACCCGCGCCGACGGCCCATGCCGCGCGGCGCCGGCCTCTCGCGTCCTGCTTGGGCGTGTCGCGCCGCGTCCCGGGCCGCACTGACTGGTTCTTCGCGGTTTCCGTGTCCATTCTTCCTCTACCTCCTGCGCCTCGAAGGCGTCGACCCTGCTGCGGCGCAGCCGGACCGTTCAGTCGGGCAGCTCGCGCAACGCGTCCATGGCGGCGGACAGATGAGCCAGCGCCGCTTCCTCTGCGGCCTGCGCATCACCGTTCTCGATCGCCCGGACGATGGCCGTATGCTCGGCCGTCTGACGCCGCACCGCCTCAGGCAACGGCGCCCCGACCACCGAGCGCAGCGTCATCCGCAGGGACGCGCTGAACTGGTCGTACAGCTCGGCGAGCACGGAGTTTCCTGCGGCCAGCG
The DNA here is from genome assembly GCF_042268025.1 of Streptomyces sp. NPDC056161. Taxonomy (NCBI): domain Bacteria; kingdom Bacillati; phylum Actinomycetota; class Actinomycetes; order Kitasatosporales; family Streptomycetaceae; genus Streptomyces; species Streptomyces sp. NPDC056161. The sequence continues at coordinate 150,432 of NZ_JBHJUV010000018.1, read as the reverse complement.
CGACTGCCTGATGGAACTTGATGTCGGCCTCGACGAACGCCGAGACATCGTCGCCCCCGCTCACGTCCCAGGCCATCTCGCGCATAGCCAGCGCGTCCCGAATCTGTTCGAGGTCTGCGTCGGTGCGGCGCGTCGCCGCGTAGCGTGCGGCATCCCGCTCCAGGCTGGCCCGGACCTCGTACGCCTCCAGCGCGTTACTGTGCTGAAGGCGGCGCTTGACCGCCGCGCCCAGACCGCTGCTGGCCGGAGCAGGTGCGGTGGGTGATGGCGCTGCAGGAGGCATCGGCGGTCGCCATGGCGGACGGCTGCGCGCAGGCCACGGGCCGACCGCCGCTGGTCACCTTGCACTCGGCGGCGGGGCTGGGCTACGGGCTGTGCAGCGTGTACACGGCGTTCCGCAACCGTAGTCCGGTGGTGGTGCTCGCCGGGCAGCAGGTGCGTTCGATGCACCCGACGGATCGGTACCTATATGCGGAGCAGTCCACCCTGTTCCCGCGCCCGTATGTGAAATGGGCCATCGAGCCGGCCCGCGCCCAGGAGGTGCCGCCGGCGTTCGCGCGGTCCTTGCACACGGCCGCCCAGCGGCCGGCGGTGGTCTGGGCCGGGGGCTGACCGCCGTCGTCGGCACTGCCCTGGCCGACCCCTCCCGCGCTGTGGTCTGTCTCCTCGGCGACGGCTCCGCCCAGTACTCGATCCAGGCACTCTGGACGGCCGCCCGGCTGGGCCTGCGACTGATCGTCATCGTGCTCAACAACGGTGAATACGCCGCGGCGAAATCCCTCTCCCGCACATTCGGCGCCCATCACCGGCCCTCCTACGACCTCCCCGGCATCGACATCGCCCACCACCCCCAGGGATACGGCTGCACCGGCCGCGTGCCGAAGGACCCGACAGCGTGGTCGAGGCGGCCCGCACAGTTCCCACGACGCAAACCACCACCGTCATCGACATCCCCATCGACCCCTGCGCAGCAGCCCTGTACGCCTGACGCCCCGCGAGGATCAAGGGCCTCAACTGTCCGTCCGCTCCCTGTCGTGGCATCTCCGCGGGTCCGAGCTCGGGTCCCGTAACCTGACCGACTGCATCACCAGATCACTTCTGGAGACCTGCGGGTTCGAGCCGCGACTACTACATCCTGTATCTCGGATTACCCGAAAAGCTGGATCGCAAAGCAATCGATTGCCCGCGGGTTCGTGGATCTACCGGGCCTGGTCGTCCGTCATGGAGGCGGCGGGATCTTTCAGAGCCCGAGCAGGCGCTCGGCGTTGAGATGAGCAATCTTCTCCTTATCGCCAAGATTGATGGGCATTTGGTCCAGAAATTGGCGAGCGGCCTTCATGTTGGCGTACGGCCAGTCGGCAGTGGAGAGAATCCGGGGAACCGGTCGAACACCCGCCCAGGATCAAACGGATGCAGTGGATCCCGGTGTCGATGTGCCAGCCGAGCCCCGCAGCAGACATGTTGGTCGAAACATACGGATCAAATCCGCTGCAATAGGCGTCGATGACCGGCTGTGGCGGCAGGGTGGGGTGCAGGTAGATCGGCACATTGAGGGCTTCGGCGCATTCGAACACCGGCCAGAAGAACTTGTCGTCAAGGAAACGCCCGTTGACATGGCCATTGATCAGGGCGCCCACGAAACGATGGTCACGGACAACGCGGTCGGGCTCGCTCGCGGCAGCCGCTGGGTCGCGCATCGGCAAGGTGGCGAAGCCGAGGAACCGCTCGGGATACTTCGAGATCGCAGCCGCGACAGCGTCGTTCGCCTGCCTGGTCAGGTCGACCGCGATCGAGGACTCAAGGGTCTCCGGGCCGGGGCAGGTGTGCGAGAGGATCTGCACGTCGACGCCCCGGATCGCAGCAACGTCCACGCATCCGCCATCCATTCGACATGCTGGGCCAACACGGGCAGGCAGCATCAGACTGAACTCTGTTCATGTGATCTATCACGACTCGGATGCATTCATCCATCAACTCAGAGGACACCCCAGGCATTGCCGGTCGGTGACCATAGTTCGACTTTCGACGTTCTGGCAGGTTTGGGTGATCTGGCTGTGCTGACTGCGGCCCATGCTGTCGGCGTACGAGTTGAAGTGGCCCTGGCAAGATTTCCGTGAAGCTAGGGTGTGCCACCGTGTGCCGGTGATGCTTCGTCGCGGGTTGCGGCACTGTCAGCGAGTGTGATGACCTCGTACGGATCGCGTCTCCGCACCTTTATGCGGTGCGGGTGGAACGAGTACGGGTGGCAGGCGGCGTGGTCCGAGAGGACGGCGCAGCTCCTGGGCGCGTGGATCGTCTTCGGGGACGAAGCCGGACAGGACCTGAAGCCCTTCTTCTCGCCGGTACGACCCCGGTACGTCTGGGTCCGGTAGGTCAGACGGGTCTCGTGGCCTGGCCGGACGCAGATCATCCCGGCCATCAGGACCCGGCCCGATCCCTGCCCACCACTTTGCCCAGCGGCGTCACGCCCCGCCTCGACCAGGTGCGGCCCTTGCCGTGCTTCAGGCCCTGCCCGACCTTGACGCCCTGCTCGGCGAGGTCGGCGGCCTTGTCGGGGGTGCGGACCACAGCGGTGATCCCGAAGGCGGGCACGGTGTGCAGGAGTTCGGCGATGGTCAAGCGGCCGAGCCGGCCGCTCGCGCCGGTGATGACGACGCTCATGGGCTGCTTCTCCCTTGTGCGGGCGCGCGACCGCAAGCACGGCCACTAACTTGACGGTAATATCAAGTTCTCCGTCGACAACATACCCACAAGTTGAGGCATTCCTCAAGTTATCGAGAGGTCGGGTCTCCCGTGTCAGAGACGCAGCCGCGCCGGCGGGCCGACGCCCGGCGCAACATCGAGAAGGTCCGCCAGGCCGCGGCCGACGCGTTCTCCGCCCATGGCCTGGATACCCCCCTGGACAAGATCGCCAAGTCGGCCGGAGTCAGCGTCGGCACCCTCTACAACCACTTCGGCGGCCGGGACGGACTGCTCGACGCGGTGGTCACCGAACTCGCCGACCGCAAGGTCACGGAGGCCGTCGCCGCCACACAGGACGCCTCCGCCCCGTGGCAGCGCCTGGTCGCGTTCGTCCACGCCATCTGCGAGGGCCAGGCCGCCGACCCCGCCTTCAACGACACCTTCTCCAGCCGCCACCAGAGCGCCCCCGCGCTCAAGGCCGTCTGCGACCAGTCGCTCGCCTTCGCCGCCGACCTTCTCGCCGCGGGCCAGGCCGACGGAACGGTGCGTGCCGACGTGACAGCAGCGGACATCGGCCTGATCTTCCAGGTCAACGGCGACCTGGTCCGCGCCGGGAGCGGCACCGGTCGCACCCGCATCCTGGCCCTGCTGTTCGATGCGCTGCGGCCCGGGGCCGCCCGCGCGCCCCTGCCCGAGTAGCGACCCGCCTTCGCGCGACCCGCCCCCGACCGCCCCGGCGGCCGGGGGCGCCTTCGTTCCCGGCCACCCCGGGGACAGAGTCCTCGCGCCTCCACCCCGGCCGGGGAAGGCCGACCGCGTGATCCCGGCGACATAACTTGAGATTGCCCTCAACTTGCGCGTACGCTGCACGAGCAAGTTGAGGACCGCCTCAACTTGCGGGTCCGGTCCGTGCCGCCCGCCCCCGTCGGGCCCGGCTCCCGTCGGCCGCACCTCACCCACTCGTTCATCCCCGGAGAAACAGCCATGGCCACCCTGCTGCACATCGACTCGTCCGCCTTCGCCGGCGAGGCGTCCACCTCCCGCGCCGTCACCGCCGCCTACCGCGGCGCGTGGCTGGAACAGAACCCCAGCGGCACCGTCGTCCACCGCGACCTCGCGGCCGACCCGGTCGCCCACATCGGCGCCGACGGCTACCTGGCCGGCGCGATCGACCCGGCCGCCCACACCCCGGAGCAGGCCGCGGCGTTCGCGGCCCGGCTGGACCTGATCGAGGAGCTGGAGAACGCCGACGCCGTCGTCATCGGCGCCCCGATGTACAACTTCACCGTTCCCTCCAGCCTCAAGGCATGGCTGGACCAGGTCATCCTCTTCGGCCGCACCGCAGGCTCCCCGGACTCCAAGGTCGCCGGCACCCCGGTGACGATCGTCTCCAGCCGCGGCGGCTCCTACGCCAAGGGCACCCCCCGCGCCCCTCACGAGTACGTCCTCAACTACCTGGAGTCCGTCTTCACCGTCATCCTCGGCACCAAGCCCCGCTTCATCGTCCCCGAGCTGACCCTCGCCGCCAGCATCCCCGGCATGGAACACCTCGTCCCGGTCGGCGAAGCCGCCCGCACCCGCGCACTGGAAGAAGCCGCCGAAGCCGCCCGCGAAGCCTCCACACCACTGGCCGCCTGACCGCGAACGCCCCTGGCCGGCGGGCGAGGGCACAGCTTCCCCGCCCGCCGGCCCGCCGGCCGTGGCACCCCGACCGCACAATGAGCGACCGTACCGACGTCGTCGGCCCGCTGGGCGAGTACCCGTTGTCGACACGGCCCCGTGCCGACCGTGTAGGGCACGCCACCCAGTCCTCCGAAGATCGACAACGTCGGCCCGCGAAGGCTGCACCGTGCCATCAGCCCAGGTCAAAACACCAATCGTGGCCGTGAGGGCGTACTCGTCCACTCGGCAGGCGTCCACGGCGGTACGGGAGTGGTGGCCGATGCCCCGCAGCTCCAGCACTCGAAATCGTCGGGCAGCCGGAACTTGTCGCTCCACCACGAAGCGACCGGTTCGCCCCACATCACACAGCCGGCTCCGCATCATCCGTACACGAACACGAGATTCACCCTGCGCACCTCCCCCAGCACGTACGGTCAACACAGCGGCACCGCCCCCGTCGCCACCCCTTCATCCACCCGGGGGCGGACGAGAAGGGCCATGCACACTGACCGCCGAAGCCCCGCCAACCCGGAGCGCACGGGGGCCGCTTAACATCACTGTGATGAGCAGCCGGACGCAGCACGGGCGCCGCGCCGCGTGGCGGACCACGCGGGTCGCGGCGCTGTGCTCTGCCCTGACCGTGCTGCTCACAGCGCTGCTGATGTGCCTGGGCTCTGCCGCACATGCCGCCGGCCCCCGGGCCGCCGCGCCCATGACCGCCGTGTCGGCCGTCCAGACGCCCTCGTACCATCCGACCGGGCACCGCCCGGTGACGGTGGCGCATCCCGGCGACTGCCCGGCCGACGACGTCTGCTGTGCCCAGGACACACACGGCATACGGGCAGTACTCCGCGCCACAGCACAGCCCGTGCCGACGGTCCTACCACGCATCCCGAGCCTCCCGAGCCCCGCCACCCGCGGCTGCCACCTCGGCCTCACGCCCACGCGCGGCGCTCCCGATCTCCACGTCCTCCAGGTGCAGCGGACGTAGACGAACGCCACCGTGCCGTGAGCTGACGCGCACGGCCCACAAACGTCCGTCCCCTTATCCCTGCACCCACCGCCGCTCGACGACTCCGTGCGATCCGCGCGGCGGGGACGAGGAACACACCGCCATGTCCAAGACCAGCAAGAAGCAGGCCGCCGCCGACCGCAAGGCCCGCGTCGAGGAGATGCGGCGCGCCGAGAAGGCCCGCGAACGCCGCAACCGGATCATCACCGTCACCCTCAGCACGGTCATCGTCGCCGGCCTGGTCGGCTGGGGCGTCTACGCCATTACCAACACCAACCAGCAGAAGGAGCAGAAGGCAGCCGAGGCGGCGAAGCCGATATCCGGTGAGAAGGTCTGGGACGCCAAGAAGCTGTCCCGCAACCACGTCCAGAGCAAGGTCGATTACCCCGAGAACCCGCCCGTCGGCGGCGACCACGCACCGGTCTGGATGACCTGCAACGGCAACGTCTACGCCAAGGCCGTTCCGAACGAGAACGCTGTCCACTCCCTCGAACACGGCGCGGTCTGGGTGACGTACAACGACAAGGCCGCACAGGCGGACATCGAGACTCTCGCCGGCAAGGTCGCCAAGACCCCGTACACGCTGATGAGTCCGGACAAGACGGAATCCGGCACGATCACGCTGACTGCCTGGGGCCATCAGCTCCGCGTCGGCACGGCCTCCGACCCCAGAGTCGACCAGTTCCTCACCAAGTACGTCCAGGGTGCCCAGACTCCCGAGCCGGGCGCCGCCTGCACGAACGGACTCACCGCGTCATGACCGATACGGCCGTGACGTCCCCGGAGAAGTCGGATCCCGCCGTCGGCAGACGCAGCCACACCCTCGTCATGTTGCCGACCGTCGGCGCGACAGTCCTCGTCACCATCGTGCTGGGCCTCTGGATCGTCGCCGCGACCAGCGACGACAGAACCGAGGCGGCTGCCGTCCCCACGGCCGGCTCCGCCGACGCCGGCTTCGCCCGCGACATGGCCGTCCACCACCAACAGGCCGTCGAGATGGCGTATGTCGTCCGCGACCGCACCGCGAACGAGGACGTCCGCCGCCTCGCGTACGACATCGCCCAGACGCAGGCCAACCAGCGCGGCATGCTCCTCGGCTGGCTCGACCTGTGGAAGCTGCCCGTGACGTCCCCCGACGGCTACATGATCTGGATGCCCATGGACCACATGGACCACCAGCTCCAGGACGGCTCCCTGATGCCTGGCATGGCGACCAACACCGAAATCGCCCAACTCGGCCGGCTGAAGGGCGAACAGGCCGAGATTCTCTACCTCCAGCTCATGTACGAGCATCACAAGGGCGGCATCGACATGGCCCGCGCCTGCGCCCAGCAGTGCGCGGTCCCCCAGGAGAAGCAGCTGGCCCAGGGCATGGTGGACGCCCAGCAGTCCGAGATGCAGGTCATGACCGACCTGCTCCGGGAGCGAGGAGCGGCACCGCGGTAACGGGGCACACCGCCACGAAGGCCCGGATCACACAGTGATCCGGGCCTTCGTCCAAGGAGACCAGTTCCCAGATCCCGGGGCCGGTGTTGTAGCGCCCCGCCCGTGTCACGCTCGACGGCGCCGATCGCCTCCAAGTGTCCGGGCAGCCGAGAGGCGGTGGCCACCGGGAGGTCCCTGCGGCACGACAGCCGAGACAGCGAAGAAGCGGCCTGACCACCACGGACGGAGACAGGAGCCGGACTCCCCTTCACAAACGGCGGAAACGTCGTACGGAAACGCTCGTCAGCACATATTCACAAGATCGTGTCCTGAGTTCTCAGCTGTCCCGCTCCACCATGTAGAACGGCAAGTCGAGAAGGAACTGTTTGTCGTCGGAGTCAGGGTAGTCGTTGAACACCTTGAGTGCCTCCGCGTGGGCCTCATCGGCCAGGGCGCGCGCCCGCGCCCGTACGGTGTCGACGCAGACGGACGCGAGCAGTTCGTCGCGTACCCATTGCACCTCGGCCTCCGTACGCTCCGCGCGAGCCTTGCCCAGGAAGCGCTCCATCTGCTTCCGCTGCGCGGTGGTACAGCGGCGCAGGTATTCGATGAGGACGAGTGTGCGCTTGCCTTCCCACAGATCCCCGGAGATCTCCTTGCCGTACCGCGAGTAGTGACCGGTCAGGTTGAGCAGGTCATCCTGGATCTGGAACGCCGCACCGAGGTAGCAGCCGTAGCGGTCGAAACGGGCCGTCGCCTCACGCTTTCCCTCGGCCACGATGACACCCACGCGACAGGGGTAGATGCACGTGTACCAGGAAGACTTCTTCATGCACATCCGGTAGTAATCGTCGTCGATCAGGTCGCACGTGTTGTTGCGGATCCAGGCGACCTCAATCGCCTGTCCCTCAAGCGAGTGGCGCATCATCAGCGCCGACTCCTGGAGCACCGTCCATGCCAGATTCGGGCCGAGCGTCCACCGGTTGGCCATAAGGTGTTGCAGCGCAAGCAGGTTGGTCGCGTTGCCCACGTTCACCGCGACGCCGAGGCCGTGCTCGGCGGACAGCGTCGGCAACCCGCGACGCATCTGACTGCCGTCCTGCACATCGTCGAGAATGAGGAACGCGTTGTGGGTGAGCTCAAGGGCGACCGCCGAGCCGATCGCTTTTTCGACGTCGCCACCGAGGGCCTGACACACCGCCAGGCACAGCGCAGGGCGCAGTCCCTTGCCGGATCGGCTGGGATAGGCGCGCACGAGATCGTACAGGTCGTCCTCACCGGACTTCGGGATGTCCGACAACAGCCGCGCGACCGTGAGGTCGCGATATCGTGCAAGAACTGACTCCACGGCTGAGGGCCCAAGGCGTACACCTGGTTCAGCGGCGGTCATCGGTCGACCCGCTCAGGTACTGGACAGCGGCGGTTCGCCACCGGTATCCGGTCCGGGATTCGACTTCGGCGGGTCAGCGGACGCCGACGCAGGGCCTGGCGGTGTTGGCGTGGTAAAGCCCAGACGCGCGAACGTCCCAGCAGCCGCGGGTGTGTTCTCGATGAGGTTCATCGTGGTGTCGACCACGTCGTGAGCGTCGGTGGCCATCCGCGACACCAGCGACTGGACCTCGTCGGTGCGCAGTTCGCCGAACATTTCACCAGCCATCGCGATGAGGTCGTGTACATCCTGGCGCACCCGGTCGCTCAACGCCTTGAACTCGTTGGGGTCGACCCGCTTCGTCGATGCGTAGTTCTGCTGCATCGTCGAAGCGCGATCCGAATGATCTGCCAGTTCCTGCTGGAGAATCGAGGCCGCCTGCTTGACCACCTGGGAAACTCCGCGAGAAACCTGAAGACGCTCCGGATCGACTTGGTTAATGTGGTCGTCAGGCATGGGAACTCCTCACCAGTGAAGGCGCCACCATTTTGATGATGTGAACAACCGTACCCAAAGCCGTCAGCGATTCCACGCAGCGAACCGCCGTGAGACGGGTGACATCAAGCGCCCCGCTCGAAAGGTGACCAGGGGGCTGCAACCCGGCCACTCCCGGTCGGGTACGAGGCTTCACGGGCACGCCCGATCCGCACTTGCCCGATTATCCCGGCGCAGGAATCGTCTGGGCTCCTCTCCAGCAAGCCGTCCGGCCCTCTGTCAATGCCTGCCGCATCTCGGGAGAACCTCAGGAAGCTGCTGACTGCCACACCAAACTGGTGTTTACTCAAATAATCCAGGCCGCGTGTCGGCTTCAATGACCCAGGCATACGTGTGGTTATATCGTGACAGCGAAGGTGACGGCGACGGCGAACCGGTCAGCGCACCCACCGCCACCGGCCATCTGGCGGCACGATCGCCCAGCCCTCCTCCCTCCTCCCCCATTTCAACCCCTACCCCTCCGATTCCCGGGTTATGGCAGAAATCTACTCCACAGCGGGGGAATACGTTTCATGACAGAAAGCAACGAAAATGCGCGTGCAAGGCGGCCTCGCAGGAACCTGAGCAGGCGACACCTCCTCCAAGGGACAGCGGGCACCTTCGGTGCCGCTCTGGCATCCGCCGGCATCTACAAGATGATCGACACCATGGCAAAACCACCGGACCGGCCCGCTGTCGCCGACAGCCCGCCCATCCAGGAACAATATATCCTGCAGAACGAGCAGGTGGTCATGGTCGATGGCTCAGGCGTGAAAAGCAGCAATGGCACGATTGCGGTCCGGGTACCGACCCTGCACAATCATGTCATTACCGCCAGGCTGAATGTGCCGACGAATGCCAAGGCGTTGCAGGAGGCACAGGACCATCTAGAGTCCGCCCTCCTGGATCTGGAACGCCATTTTCCGCCTACTCCCACAGGAGTGGCCACCACGGTAGCCTGGGGACTTCCCTATTTCCACCACTACATCCCGACCCTGGGCAGGGCGTCGGACTTTTTCAAGGCAGGAACACGTTATCCAGCATACCTGCCGGTCGATTTGGCGACCTCCAAACTGGAGGGCCGTACCGTATATTCGCTGCAGGAGGCCAGGACGTTCCCCAGCGACCAGCCTCCGCCTGGCTTCGGGTCGATCCGCTTGGAACAGAACGACGTGGCTGTGCTGCTTCGCAGTGACTCGCTCGCCAATATCACGGCAGCCAGCAACGCTCTCTTCGGGCATGGAAGCAACCAGGCGGGCAGTTTGTTCAAGGTGACGAGCATCCGCCAAGGCTTCTCCGGGGGCGGTTTCTACGGGCAACAGGGCCTACCGAGCAAGCTGGCGCTGGCAGCTGATATCCCGGGTGCACAATCGATTCCTCGGCAGGCGCAGGGCTTTCTCGGCTTCGCCACCACCCTGGAGTCGAATATGGGACCCGACAACATCGCGAATTTGGAGACCCTGCCCGGTCTCACCGATCAGTGGCCCAACGGTTACTTCAAACAGGGGACCACCATGCATCTCTCGCACCTGTTTCAAGATCTGGTGACCTGGTACGAAAAGAACTATCCTCGGTACGCGGATCGCGTCCAGGCGATGCTCCAACCCGGCCTCTCGCCCGCGCCGGCGCCCGGTACGTTCGCCCTCCAGCCACCGGGACAAAGTGAGGCCGAAGTGGCGAAAGGTGTCCAGCGGTACCACGCATACGGCCACACTGGGAGCATGTCGCAGGTGGACAGCACCACATCGCCGATCACCAGCAAATACGGGAAATCCTATCCCACGGGGACGACCATCCCCGTGCGCGGCGATTTCGACACGCTGGACAATCCATTCCACTACACATCCGATCCGACGGCAGACCACTACAGCAAGAAGCCGGCGGCCGGGTTGCACTTCATTCAGTTCCAGCCGACGACCGCAATCTTCAATGTCGTTCGGCTCTCCATGGACGGCCACTATCCCGACATGACACTCCCTATCGCACCGCGCAGCCCCCACGCCGGCATCAACTCGGTCCTGAACACGACCCACCGGCAGAACTACCTGGTTCCACCACGTCGTCATCGTTCTTTCCCGCTCGCCGAGTTCCTTGTCTGACACGAGCCGCGCGCTGCGCCCTCAGGGCTGTCGCAAGGTACCGCACCTCTGTGGAGACACCTCGCGACCCGACTGTCCTCCGACCCCGCCCGCCACCCCGCACCTTGGGCCGCCCACCGGCCTCGTCAGCAACCGCATTGCCTTCGGGTGAGCTGCTTCGGTCGCGTCAGCCGATCGCGCGAAGCGTGCCGCCGGGTTGGCGGCGAAGCCGCTCCACGGCCTGCGCCGTCGTCTCGTCGGCGGCCGATTCGGGCCCGTCGTCGCCTCCTGGGTCGCCGAGCAGGGGCGCGCACACGGCTGGTGCGATGTCGAGGTCGTCGACCTCGCCGACGTCGAGATCCCGCTGTCGTTGCCGGCGGTGTCACCGAAGGTCGCCGGCGACTCCTACCCGCGCCCCGAAGCAATGGCGCCCCTGACGTCCCGCCTGGCGCACGCGGACGCCTTCATCCTGGTCACACCCGAGTACAACCACAGCTACCCCGCCTCGTTGAAGGCCGCCATCGACTGGCACTTCACCCAGCGGACGGCCAAGCCCGTGGCCTTCGTCAGCTACGGCGGCGCGGCCGGAGGCCGTCATGCCGTCCTGCACCTGGAGAACGTCCTCACCGAACTGCACGCGGTGACCATCCGCGACGGTCTGGCGTTCCCGAACTACTCCACCGCATGGCAGGACGGGCAGCCACCGGGCCCCGAGGCGCCCGGTCATGCCAAGACCCTGCTGGACCAGCTCGCCTGGTGGGCCGCCGCCCTGAGCACCGCACGCGACGCCAGTCCGTACCCGGTCTGAGCCTGGCCCCGTCGGCGTGCCGGGAACGCAGCAGCACCAGGTGTGAAAACCGCCGAGGTGCGTCCTGATCTCACCAAGGGTGGCTGCGAACTCCCGCCACTGGGCGCAGATTGAGCGCGTCCCGTTCACCCTGGCACGCGACCGGGGCATCGCCCCCGAGACCCCCCTCCTGAAATCCCGGCCGGTCGGGCAGGGTGCCGGCTTCAGGGGCGGTCAGGTTCGTCGCAGGCAGTCCAGATGAGGCGGCGGGCGAGTTCGCCGGTGCGCCGGGCGGGGCCCTGGGGGCCGAGGACGGTGGCGGTGACATAGACACCGTTGAGGACGAGGATCAGTTCGTCGGCGAGTTGCTCGGGGTCGGCGGCGCAGGCGTCGGCCGCGCCGAGGCCATGAGCGACCTCGCGCACGTCACCGTCCATGAGATCGGACCCGCCAACCTCGACGGCCGCTTCGACATCACCCTTGAGCAGCAACTGCTGCGCGACCACGAGCGGATCGTGTGGCAGTTCCCCTGGTACTGGTATTCCGTCCCCGCGGTACTCAAGGCACGGATCGACCAGGTCCTCACCCACGGCTTCGCCTACGGCAGCAGCGGCACCGCACTGCGCGGCAAGACCCTCCACCTGGTCACCTCCACAGCAGGCCGGAAGCCTCGTGCGCTTCTGTCGATCCCACCTCCCGTTTCACGATGACCCAGTTGCCGGCGCCCCTCGACGCCACCGCCCGGCTGGTCGGCATGCGTCTCGCCGAGCCGCTCGTTCTGCACGGCGCCCGCACCGTCTCCGACGAGAACCTCGCCGCGCACGCCGAGCGCCACCGCGAGCTTCTGTGCACCCTCCCGTGAGTTGCCCTGGGCTCCGCTGAGCGGACCTGAGTGCATGGCCAGCGGGTCTTCCCTCGTTCGCGCGCTCGCCGACTGGTGACGGAACTTCGTGACTCTTGAAGCGTGCTCACCCCTCTGACCGTTCTGCGACCTGATGGAAGGCGCTGCATCAGATGCTGTCCCGCCGGTGGCGTGCCAGTCCCCCGCGTCCTGACCCTCCCCTGCTCCAAACCCGGAGCAGGGGAGTCGGTCTCAAGCGCAGAGCGTCAGGGCTCTCCGGAGCCTCGGGCGGATCCTGTCACGGGCGGGGTTGCAGCAATTTGCCGAGGATGCTGGAGAGTTGTCGGCGCTCCGTGGGGCTGAGGGCATGGAAGGTCCCGCCGAGGAACTCCGGCACGGCATCTTCAGCCTGGGCGAGGAGTTGCCGGCCGGAATCGGTGATGGTGACGGCGTACGCGCGGCGATCTGCGACGTCCCGTTCACGACGTGCGTGCCCTGCCTGTTCAAGGCCGTCACAGATGCCGACCATCGTCTGGCGTGGACAAGCCCGTCGGCCGCAAGCGGGCGCCGGTCGTCACTCGCGTTGTCGAGCGGCTGGCCACGGCACTCATGGCGCAGGCGGGCCTGTCACTCATCACCACGACGTTCACCGAAGGCGCCCGGAGCAACCGAGCGCTCGGCGTCCGCGCCCTGGCCGGCGCCACCGGATACAGCGGCGGACACATCGGATCGGAGCCGGGATCGGCGTGGCCCCGCCGGTCTCGCTCATGGCCGCCGGCGGGTCCGGGCTCCACGGCTGCCGACTCGCTTTCCTGGCGGCCGGCCGTTTCTCGCTGCTCGGCGCCGTCCCCGCGTCCATCGGCCTGCACGCCCGCGTCGGCCACGAGGCCAGGCCCGTGCCCGAGTCCTGCCCGCACCGACACCACCCGACACCGAGGAGGCTCCTGTGACCCTCGATCTGACTCCCGACCAACTGCTGTCCACCACCCGCGCGGTGCGCAAGCGCCTCGACCTGGACCGCCCGGTACCACGGTCCCTGATCGAAGAGTGCGTGACCGCGTTTCCATCGCGCTCACGTCTCCGTAGCGGGCAAGCACGTATGCCTGCATGGAGTTACCTGCTTCGCCGTGTTGCGTGGTTCGGCGCCGTCGCGCGGTCACGCCGAGCATTGCGTGGACGGCGGCACGGACCCGGTCGGCGACGTCCTCCGGGACCGAGGTGTCGAATTCTTCCAGCAACTCGCGCGCCGCACGCAGACAGGCGGCCCGCAGGTCGCCGTGGTGGTACGAGCCGCGCGCCTACAGGTCGGTTACGAGGAGCCGGTAGCCGGCATCGAGTGTCTCGCGGTCGAGCAGGTCGGCATGGCGTTGGTGCCACCTGCCGGTGGACAGGTCGTCGGACAGCCGGGCCAAGCCCGGCCAGATGACTTCGTCGCTGATCTGGGCGAACAGCGAGATACCTGCCCGCACGTGGGGATCGAGGTATGCCTCGGGCCGGCGCCAGAAGGCGGCGAGGAATCCGTCGGTGCAGTCGTGCGGGACGGGAACGGTCTCCGTGCGGGCGCCTCCCAGCAGTGTGGCGAGGCGGTCGACGCCGATGGCTGGTGTGTCGGTGCACGCGGCTGCCTCGGGCAGGTACTCCTCCAGCAGCCAGAACCTGTGGTTGATGTCGGGGTCGAAGGTGAGGACGACGATCCGCTGCCGGGCGATGCGGCGCAGTTCGCCGATGCCGGCTTCCAGGTCGCTCCAGTGGTGCACGGTCAGGAGGGCCATCACCGCATCGGCTGAGTCGTCGGCGAGGGGGATCAACTCTGCGGATGCTTCCAGGGCCGGCGCGGATCCGGCCGGGCGCTGGGCGATCATCACTGAGCTGGGCTCAACAGCCTGGATCGTTTGCGGCGGTTCGTAGGAGCCGGTGCCGGCTCCTACGTTGATCACGGTGGTGGCATCGCCGAGGGCGTGATGGATCCTTGCGGCGATTCGGGGATCGGGTCGCCGGGTGTCAGCGTAGGTCGCACCGATACTGTCGTAGGTTGCCACGTGACACAGTATGCGCTTCCCGCGCGTGGATCGCCGGGCTGGAGAAGGAACTTGCCGCCGCGGTGATCCGCGGTACGCGCCTTCTCCCCCGCATACGTGTCGGAGCCCATGGCGCCGACCACGTTCGGTAGGTGTCGCCGCGGAGAGCATCTGAGCCCTGCTCAAGGAAGAGACCGGCACCCGCACCTGGCCCGGACCAGCCACCGCCCGCGCCGAGGTCTTCAACTTCGTCGGGACCTTCTACAACCGCCGCCGGCCGCGCAGGTACAAGACCTTCGGCTATCTCACCCCGGCCGAGACCAGGCAGCGGAGCGTCGCCCGGTCACCACCGGGACGGCGCCCCTCGTCAGGGCAGTGGTGCGCCGTCTGCCACGGCAACGTCACGTCGGCGGTCGCCGTCGCGGTGAACTGGGCCGGTTCACCACCGGCTGTGCCAGTACAGCGCGTTCATCGCCACTCGTAGGGGCGCGGCACCATCCCGCCGGCTTCCCCAGGCGCCACCGTTGTTGGTGTAGCGGAGTGGGAACGCGCCGGCTCGGCGGACCGTACGCAGCCGGCTGTGGTGGAGGTCCGCTCGCTCCGAGTACCGCACAAGGTGCTGTGCCCCGACGTCGGTGGGGGCGCCGTTCCCCATGTCACCCGTCGCGTATCCGGTCGGCGCGGCACGGATGATGAGCCCTCCCATGGAATGCCCGACGAGGTCGACGGTCTGCTCCTTGGCGGAGTACATGTCGTGGATCTTCCACGCCAGCCCGCGCCCCAGATCCTTCAGGGACGTGTCGACGGCACCCTTCCTTCCCGGGTCGACAGCACTCGGCTGCCCCGGACAGTCCGGACGTTGTCCGGCCTGGTCAGCCTCTTGTCCGAAGCCGGAGCCACCGGTGGACTGCTAGACCAGAAGGGCGTCCGACATCGCCGTGGATCGTGCCGCCAGCCGGCCCCGCGGAGGGCCGCCGACTGACGTTCTCATGGCAGACGACAGGGGGGCTGGGCATCGCTTCCGTCGAGGGCCGGCCCCTGGACGGAAGGCCAGGGCGGCGGCCGGTCCTCGGCCGCCGCTGCCCCTCTCGAAGCCTGTGGCGGGCACGACCCGTAGGGGAGCCAGAACCACAACGCGCGTGCATGGCCAGGCAGGCTCACCGGGTGACATGCGTGAGGTGGGCGCGTACCTGGTCCGCAGCATCCAGGTGCGCCTCGCGGACGACGTAGCGGGTGATTCCCCAGCGGCGCCGGTGCTCGGCCATCGCGGCTGCGATCTCCTTCACCGTGCCGATCCAGGCGTAGGGCGAGGCGAGCACGTCGGCCGGGTCGCACTGGAGGCGCCCGGCGATCCCGTGCGCCGCGGCCTCGGCGTCGTCGGTGATCTCCACCAGCTGGACCAGCGCTTCGCGGGCCGGGGCGGCGGCTCGGGCCGAGGCGCCCTCCTCGATCAGGGCGACCTGGCGATCGATGTCCCCGCCGTTCCAGCGCACCTCGTGGGTGCGGCCGTCGGGCAGGGTGCGCCCGAGTCCGCTCAGCCCCACCACGTCCGCATGCGCCCCGGCCCAGCGCAGCAGGGCGCTGTTGCCGCCTCCGAAGGTGAACGGCACCCGGTGCTGGACCGGGCGTGGGCTGCTGAGCCGGGCCTCGCGGGCTCGTGCCTCGGGGCCGTCGAGGGTGACCGTCTCACCCGCGAGGAGCGCACGGCATGCCTCGGCCACGACCCGGAAACGCCGCACGCGCCCCTCGTTGTCGGGCCGCTTCCCGCCCAGCATGTCCCATTCGGCCGGGGTGTGGCCGGCGCCCAGGGCCAGACGCGCGCGTCCGCCGGAGACCAGATCCAGGGTGGCGACGTCCGACGCGAGCAGCAGCGGCTCGCGGACGCCCGCGTGGGAGACGTAGGAGCCCACGCCCAGGCGTTCGGTGACCGCCGCCGCGGCGGCCAGCGCGACGAACGGGGAGGCCGCGGTTCCCGGGTGGTCGGCCACGAGCAGCGCGTCGTACCCCCCTGCCTCGGCGCGTCGGGCCAGAGCGGTCCAGGAGGCGGCGTCCCGCGGCTGGGCCTGCACGGAAACGGTCGGTGACTGCATGTCAGAAGGCTAAGCCGCGGGACCGGACGGGCGGAGACGATTGCGCGTACGGCGAAACCGTCCACGCCCACGGTGGTGGGTCAGCGTGCTGTGGCCGCATCCTCCGGGACCGGTGTCTCCGTGCCGACGGGCCGGGCCAAGCCGCGCAGTGGGCGGTTCATGAGGACGTAGCAGATGAGGACCACGTACAGGCCGCCGAAGATCCCCAGCGTGGCGCGGAGGCCGATGTTCTGCGCGAGCCAGCCCGTGGCGAAGATGCCGACCGGCGCGGCGGCGAAAGCCATGGCCATCACGGCGCCCCAGACCCTGCCGAGCATGTCCGGCGGGGTGGACCGCTCGACGACGCCCGTGACGAGTGGGTTGACCGGGCCGCTGGCCAGCCCGATGGCGAACGAGACCACCAGCATGATCCACAACCCGGGTTCGGCGACCATGACCAGTCGGGCGGCGCAGATCAGCGCGAAGCAGCCGACGAAGGTCCCCCAGCGGTTGGCCAACAGCCTTCGGCTCGCCGGGGCGTAGGCGAACGATCCGACGACCGCTCCGATGCCGTTGGCCGCCAGCAGCAGTCCCACCGCCCGTTCCCCGCCCAGCAGTTCGCTGCTGTATACGGGCAGCACCACCGGAGTCAGCGCGTCGTCCAGGAAATTGGTGCACACCACCACGCTGATGATGGCGGCGAGTACGGGGGTGCGCAGGATGTAGCGCGCTCCCTCGGTGGCCTCCCGCACCAGGCCCGGACGAGCCACGGCCGCGCCGGCCTTCGTCTCACCGGCCTCCGCCGCTTCGTCCTGCCGCGCCGACCCGCCGTCCGGCACCGCCATGATGAGCAACGCCGAGGCGAGGAACGTGCCCGCGTCGACATAGAGCACGGCGGTCGGGCCGGTCAGGCCCGCCATCAACGCCGCCGCCGGCGGGCCGACCACGAACGCCACGCGCTGCGCGGAGGAGAACAGCGCGTTGGCGGTCTCCGGCCGCACCTGACCGCGGGCGGTCACCCGTGGCAGCAGGGCCAGCCGGGCCGCGGCGCCCGGCGCGTCGGCGAGGGTGCGCAGGAACAGCAGCGCCATCAGCGCCGGCAGGGCGAGACCGACCGTGCCGTGCAGCAACGGCACGGCGGCCATGCACGCCCCGGCGGCCAGGTCGGCGACCACGCTGGTGCGCTTCGGACCGACCCGGTCGGCGATCACTCCCCCGGCGAGCCCAGCCACGATCATGGGCAGCGCGTTCGCGAACCCCGCCGCTCCCGCCTGTGTGGCGCTGGAGGAGATCTGCAGCACGTAGAGCGGCACCGCGACCAAGGTCATGGTGTTGCCGATCCAGGACAGATAGTTCGCCGTCACCAGTGCGGTCAGGGGCCGCCTGTCACGGGCGGTCGTCGATGTCATGCGCTTTGGCTCTTCTTCTCTCGGGTCAGTTCCGCAAGCATGCGGTTCACTTCGTGCAGGGACATGCCTGCCGTCGAGGGCGGCTGGGAGCCGCGCTGCCGGACCAGCCGGGTGAACTCCTCCGCGGCCGTGGCCGCCACGGCCCGCACGGCCGTCCCGTCGACCGCGTCGGGGTTGAACTTCCAGGTGAACACGGCCTCTTCGCCGTCGTACTCGAAGAGGACGGCGACGGCGTGGTACCGCGTGGCGTCGTCGTTGCCCGACGGGCCGATCTGCCCGGCAACGGTGAACAGCGGGCCGTCATCCGTGTCCGGCCGGCCGGTCAGCAGCGCGCCCAGGTAGTTGAAGGACAGCTCGGCCCGTCCCCACCCCGCGACCGTGCGGCGTACGGCCGGGTCGGCGGACCAGCGCAGCGCCAGGTAGCCGTTGCCCCCGTCCGGTACGGCGTCCAGGGCTCGGCCGACCTGCCGGAGGTGGTGGCCGGGGTCCTCGGCGAGAGCGAGGCGGACCGGGTGGGCCGTGGCGTAGAAGCCCACGGCGTGTGCCGGGTCCCAGTCGTCCACGAGCGGCAGTTCGCGTCCCGGGCCGATGAGGTCGAGTACGACGTCCCCGCCGCCGAACCAGGGCCGGGCGGCGCGGGAGACCGCTGTCAGCGCCTCGGTCTGCCGGTCCGCGGCGCCGGCGCCCGGCGGGATCGCCGCCCTGACCCGATGCGTGGTCTCGCCGCCGATCCGGTCCGGCCGGCCAGTACGGCAGCCGAGCGGCCCGACGCCCTCCACCTGGCTTCGCCAGTAATCGCGTTGCCCCAGCACGTCGTGGTCGCGCCACGCGGCCACGTGCACCGAGGGGTGCGAGGTCTCGGCGATCGGCCGGGTGCCCCGGTAGGTCCGGTCGAGGTCGTCCACCAGGATCTGCCAGGACAGGCCGTCCACGACCAGGTGGTGCGCGGTCAGTACGATCCGGTCCGGCGGGCCGGGGATCAGGGACGCCGCGAACAGCGGCCCGTCGCGCAGGTCGAAGGCGGCCCGGTGGGCGGCTGCCACCCGGGCCGGATCCGTGCCCGGTACTTCGACGCTCCACAGCCGGCTGCCGGTGGCGTCCGAGCGCCAGCCCGTGTCGGTGCGCCGGAACGTCGAGCCCAGGCCCGGGTGGGCGGTCGCCACCCGTTTGACGACCACGCGCAGCCACTCGGGATCCATGGGCCGGCGCGCGGTGAGGACGAGGCTGTGCGCCCACAGCTCCGGGTGCGGCAGGCCGCCCTCCAGCAGGTCCTCCTGCTCGGGGCTGACCGCGCCCTCCGCCTTCGGCGTGCCGTCGGGGACGTCGGCCTGCTTCGGCCGGACCAGGGCCAGTTGACCGCGCATGGTGGGGGCACGGAACACCTGGCGGGCGTTGATGGCGAACCCGGCCCGGCGCAGCGCGTGGGACAGCCTGATCGCCGTCAGGGACGTGCCGCCGCACTCGAAGAAGTTGTCGTCCGGTCCCGGCTCGGTCGCCAGCACCTCCCGCCAGACCTCCCTGATCCGGTGCAGTTCCGCGGGCGGCGGGTCGGCCGGACCGGCTGCCGAAGGCGCCGCGGTGACCGCCGGGGCGGGGGCGGGTGCCGCCACGCGGGTGCGCAGCGGTTCGCCGGGCCGCTGCACGAAGACCCGCACCAGCTCCAGCAGGCGGTTGACGAGCCGGTCGACGGTGGCGGCGGTGAACAGCTCGGTGCGGTACTCGAACCGCCCGTACAGCCGCTCCCCCGCCCGCCACCAGCCGACCGTGATGTCCATGGGCGAGACGCCGTCCTCCACCTCGATGCCGTGGACCTCGGCGTCGGGTACCTGGACCACGGTGTCGTCGAAGTCCAGGACGAGGTGCATGGTCTGCAGCAGTGGATAGCGGTCGAGGCTGCGCTCAGGCGACGCCGCGTCGACGATCTCGCTGAAGGGCACTTCGCGGTGGTCGGCGACGGCGGCGGACGCCTGCCGTACCACTCGAAGGATCTGCGCCGGAGTCGGGTCGGCGGGAAGCTTGGCGCGGAGCGGGACGTTGGTCAGCAGGAAGCCGATCAGGTCGTGGGTCTCGGGCCGGCCGCGGGTCGCGCTCGGCAGGCCGACGACGATGTCACGCGATCCGGTCTCCTCGTGCAGCAGGCTCACGTAGACGGCGAGCAGCGCGTCGGACAGGGTCAGCCGCCGGGTGCGGCACATCGCGAGGAAGGCGGCGCTCAGCTCGTCGTCGAGCCGGAAGTAGTGGTGCTTGCCGTCGTGCCCGCTGTCTTGCAGGGGCGCGTCGTAGGGCAGCGGGAGGTGCGGGGGCACGCCGTCGAGGTACGTGCGCCAGAAGTCGCGCTGCGCCTCTTGGCGGACGCCGGTGAAAAGCCGGCGCTGCCAGACGGCGAAGTCCCCGTACTGGACGGCGAGTTCGGGAGCCCGCGACCGGCGGCCCTCCCGGGCCGCCGTGTAGTGTTCGAGGAGTTCGCGGTTGAGGCGCACGAACGACCACTGGTCGGTGACCGAGTGGTGCATCGTCTCGATCACCTGGTAGTCGTCGTCGGCGGCCCGTACGACGACGACCCGTAGCAGTCCCCCGGTGGCGAGGTCGAACGGCCGCCGCACCAGCGTGCGTACGGTCTCCGCGACGCCGTCCGGTTCGGCTCGCAGGTCGACGAATTCCACGGGCGTTTCGAACTCGTCGCTCACCCGCAGCACCGGCAGGTCGTCGCGGACCTCGATTCGGGAGCGGAGCAGTTCGTGGCGGCCGACCAGTGTCGCGACGGCCTCGCGGAACGCCTCTTCGTCGAAGGCGCCCTTGAATCGCAGGCCGGTGCTGATGTTGTACGTGTGCCGGCCGGGATCGAGCTGGTCGAGGATCCAGATGCGCTCCTGGTCCAGGCCCAGGGGGGAGACGGAGCGGTCGCCGGTGCGCCGGGTGAGCACCGGCTCGGTGGCGGGGCCCTCCTCCCCCGCCCGCAGCCTGCGCTGCAGGGCGGCCCGCTGCTGGGGTGTCAGCCGGGCCAGCCGGTCTGCGACGGTGCGCGGTCGGGTCACGGTCACTGGCTCCTGTCCCTGTCGGCGGATGCGGGTCGGGCGGCGGGCAGCAGCGCGGCCAGCCCGGGGAGGCCGTCCAGCACATCCTGGGCCGGCAGCCCGAAGTCGATGAGGCAGCCCACCTCGTCCGCGCCCGCCTCGGCGAGCCTCGCCAGCACCGCGGCGGCCTTGGCCGGTGTGCCCAGGAGCGAGGGGCCCGCCAGATAGTCCTGGAAGGCGGCCTCCAGCAGGACGCGTTCGTCGCCGCCGCCGGTCTGCGCCCGGTAGGAGGACAGGTAGTCGTGGAGCGCGGGCCGCAGCTTCGCCTCCAGACCTCGCTCATCGCTGACGTGCGCGTGGGTCATCACCACGACGTCGCCCCGGCCGGGATGTCCGGCGTCCTGCCAGGCGGCCCGGTACCTGGCCACGTTGTCGCGCAGCTGCCGCAGAGTCTGCCCCAGCAGCGCGGTCATCACGCCGTACCCGGCCGTGCCCGCCGCCTGGAAGGTCTCCGGGTTCCCGGCCGCCGTGATCCACACCGGCAGCTCGGGCTGCACCGGGCGCGGCTGGGTGACCACTGGCGAGGGGGTGCCGGTGGTGCTCGGGAAGGTCAGCCGCTCGCCCGTCCAGAGCCGCCGTACCTGCTCGACGGTGCGCATCAGCGTTTTCTTGCGCTCGTCGTAGGGCTCCTGGGCCAGCACGAAGTCGTCCGGGTGCCAGCCGCTGGCGAAGGAGACGCCGACCCGGCCGCCGGAGAGGTTGTCCACCACCGCCCACTCCTCGGCGATGCGAACCGGATGGTGCAGAGGGGCGGCGACGCTGCCGGCCCGCAGCCGCAGCCGCCGGGTCCTGACCGCCACCGCGGAGGCGAGGACGGAGGGGTTCGGATGCGAGCCGCCGAAGTCCACGAAGTGCCGCTCCGGGAACCACGCTGCGTGGAAGCCCCGCTCGTCGGCGAACTCGCAGGCTCTCAGCATCATGGCGTAGTAGTCGGGGCCCGCGAGGGCGCGGGCCTGGGGGAAGAAGTACAGGCTGAGGCGGACCGGTGGCATCTCGCCCGGCGGTCCGGGAACGTGCGGGGCGTGCCGGGCGCGTTCCCGCAGCCGGAGCCGGAGAGCTTCGCGCTGCTCGGGGGTCAGCTGTCCGAGTCGTTCGTCGATGCCGCTCATGCCTGTCCTTCCCCTTCGCCCTGTGTCTCGATCTCGGCCAGCAGTTCCAGCAGCTGGGCGTCGTCGCGCCCGTCGAGGAGCTCGTCCACGCGCGCTGCGAAGTCGCCGAACGTGGAGTGCTCGTACAGGTCCTGTAGGCGCACCTCGACCAGCAACTGGTCGTTGACGACGGAGATGAGCTGCGCCGCCTGGAGCGAGGTGCCGCCCAGTTCGAAGAAGTTGCCGTCCAGGCGGATCGCCGGACCGCCGAACGACTCCTGCCACAGGGCGGCCAGCAGGTCCGGCGTCCCTCCCGCCTCGGAACCATCCGGCGCGGGCCCGGCGGCGGACGCTCCTGCGGCAGCGCGCCCCGCCTGCTCCGGCCGGGCGGTGGCGGGCTGGGGCGCAGCCGGCTGGGCTGCGTGGCCGTCCGGTCCGGTGGCCGTCCAGTGGCGGGTGTCGGCGAACGCGTAGCCCGGGATCCGGGCCGTGCCTGCGGGCGGGGCGACGAGGACGTCGGTCGCGCAGCCGGCCGCCCAGGCGGAGCCGAGTGCGGCCAGGTGTGCCGTCGCCTCGTCGCGGGTGCCGTCGCCGAGCAGTTCGGCTATGACGGGACGGTGCCGCGCTCCCCGGGTGGCGCGTCGCAGTTGAGAGGCGAAGGTACGTCCCGGACCGGCCTCCAGTACGACACTCGGTGCCGAGCGCAGGAGGGCCTGCACCCCGTCGGCGAAGCGGACGGTGCCACGTAGCTGGCGGCCCCAGTAGGCGGGGTCGGTGGCCTGCGCCGCTTCGAGCGGTGCTCCGGTGACGTTGGACAGCACCTGCTCCCGTGGCGCGTGCAGCGTGAGGGTGCTCACCACGTCGGTGAACGCCTCGGCCGCCTCGGTCATGGAGCGGGAGTGGAAGGCGTGCGCGGTGTGCAGGCGGCGGACCTTCACACCCTTGGCACGGCAGCGGCGCTCCACCTCCGTGATGTGCTCCGCCTCCCCGCCGAGGACCACGGTGTCGGCGGCATTCACCGCGCACACGTCGACCGGCAGCCCCTCTGCCAGCTCCCTCGCCGTGTCCTCACCGGCCAGGACCGCGGTCATCGCACCGGCCGGCGCGCGGCTCATCAGCCGGCCGCGTTCGACCGCCGCGGCCGCCCCGTCCGCCTCGGAGAAGACACCCGCCCAGGTGGCGGCGACCAGTTCGCCGACGCTGTGGCCGAGGAGGAGGGACGGCGTGACACCGCGCCGCCGCAGCCCGTGGAGCAGGGCCAGTTCCACGCTGAACAGCAGCGGCTGGACGGTGTCGGTGCGCAGCCAGCGCGGGTCGTCGGCCGGCCAGGTCCAACAGCCCTCCAGGTCCGGGCCGCCGCAGGCGCGCACCAGGGCCCGCGTGTATCCCCAGTCGCGGGCGAAGTCGGCATCGGCGGCGAGCAGCCCCCGTCCGGTACCGGCCAGGCTCGCTCCCTGGCCGGGCAGCAGTACGGCGACGGACGGGTCCGGCACCGCCTTCGCCACGGCCGACGCCGACTCCAGCGCGTCCGCCAGCGCGCCGCGCGCCGCCGCCTCGTCGACTGCCTCGACCGGGCAGACCCAGCGGTGGGGCAGTCGGCGGCGGCTGTGCCAGAGCGTGCCGAGGACCTCGCTCACCGGCACCGTCCCCTCGCGCACCGCGGCGGAGAGCCTGGCCGCGGTGCGCTCCAGCGCATCCGGGCCTGCGGCGGAGAGCACCGCCAGACCGCGCCCGGACCAGGCCGCGGCCGGCTCGGGAGCCCGGGGAGGTTCGGCAAGGATCACGTGGGCGTTGGTGCCGCCCAGTCCGAAGGAGCTGACCGCCGCGTACCGGGTGCGCTCGCCGGGCCAGGGCTCGGCCTGTCGCGGGAGGCGGAACCGATCCGACCCCAGGGGTACGTCGGGACCGTCCCCGGGCTGCGCGGGGACCGGCGGGATCACCGCGTGCTGGACGGCGAGCACCGTCTTGATCAGGCCGACCACGCCCGAGGCGGTGTCGGTGTGCCCGATGCCGGCCTTGACCGCTCCCAGCGCGCACGGTTGCGCCGCGTCGCCGTAGACCTGGGCCAGCGCCGCCAGTTCGACCTGGTCGCCGAGTTCCGTGCCGGTGCCGTGCGTCTCGATGAGACCGATGTCCTCCGGTTTGCGGCCGGCGACCTCCAGTGCCTCTTCCAGGACCGCCGCCTGGCCCCGGGGGCTGGGCGCGACCAGGCTCATGCGGTCCGCGCCGTCGTTGTTGACCGCGCTGCCGAGCAGCACAGCCCGGGTGCTGCGCCCGGCTTCCTCGGCCCGGCGCAGCACCACCACTCCGGCGCCGCTGGCGGGCACCGTGCCGCGGCTGCCCTGGGTGAAGGGCCGACAGCGGCCGTCCGGGGAGACCACGTCGCCCTCCTGGTAGGTGTAACCCGCGCCCGGCGGCAACTGGACGGTGACACCGCCCGCGATCGCGAGGTCGCACTCGTAGGTGAGCAGGCTGCGGATGGCGACGTGGACGGCGACCAGCGAGGTGGAACAGGCGGTCTGGACCGTCAGTGCCGGGCCGGTGAGGCCCAGCCGGAAGGCGAGGGAGGTGGCGAGGTAGTCCTTGTCATTGCCGAGGGAGATCTGCTGGCGGCCCGCGGCACGGCTCAGCGTGGGATCGGTCTCGACGTAGCGGTGCTGATAGCCGCTGTCGCCGCAGCCGAGGAAGACTCCGACCCTGCCTGGATCGCGCTCGGTGTCGACGCCCGCGTCCTCCAGCGCCTGCCAGGCGACTTCGGTGATGACGCGCTGCTGGGGGTCGGTCACTGCCGCCTGGGTGGGGCTCATGCCGAACAGCTCCGCGTCGAAACGGTCGACGCGGTCGATCCCCCCGACGCCCAGGGTGCCGTCGTCCAGGACTCCCGGCAGCGCCACGTGTCCGCGGATCACGTTGTCCCAGAAGATGTCGGCGTCCACGGCTCCGGGCACTCGGAGGGCCACTCCGACCACCGCCACCGCGTTCTCGGGTGTGCGCATCTGCGTCCGCCTCGATTCCTGGTACCTAGAGGGTCGATGAGGGCCGTCGGCCGGCGCGCCAGCCGCTCAGGGCGCGGGAGCGGTCACGGCCCCGGGACGCGCCCCGAGCCGCGGGTCCGCCGGCCTCGGCGGCACCGTCGAGGTGTGCCGCGAGGGTGCGCACGGTGGTGTGGCGGAACAGTTCGCCCGCCGTGAGACCGGGATGGCCGGCCCGCAGCGCCGCCAGGACCCGCAGCACCCCGTGCGATGTGCCGCCGAGTTCGAAGAAGGTCGCGTCGTGGTCCCCGACGGGCCGGCCCAAGATCGTCTCCCACACCTGGCAGAGGCGTGCCGCGGTGGATCCGGCCGCCGGGGGCGGCGGCCCGGCATGCGGTTGCGGCCGGTGGCCGGCCGCCCATCGCGCAAGGGCGTGGCGGTCGAGTTTGCCGTTCGGCAACTGCGGCAGCGCGGGGACGCGCAGCCATACGGCGGGGACCACGGCCGGAGGAAGCCACGCCTCGGCGTGCGCACGCAACTCCCTGAGCGGGCCGGGTGCCAGCGGGCCGGGGGGCTCGTCGGCATCCGGCGGTCCTGCGTCCGCGTGCGCACCGTCCGCTACGAACGCCACCAGATGGGTGGAGTCGGCGTTCGGGGCCACGGCGGCCCCCTGAGCGCCCCCCGCGCGCAGGGCCGCCTCCACCTCTGCCACCTCGATCCGCTGGCCGAGGATCTTGCACTGTCCGTCCCGCCTGCCGAGGAACCGCAGTCCGTCCGGGCTGTCGAGCACGACCAGATCCCCGGTGTCGTAGCCCCGTCCGCGGCCCGCGCCGAGCGACACGAAGCGCTCGGCGGTCAGCTCCCGGCGGTGCCAGTACCCCTCGGCGACGCCCAGGCCGCCGATGACCAGCCGGCCGGGGCACCCGGGCGGGAGTCGGCGGCCCAGTGTGTCCAGCACATGGCACGACTCCCCCGGCAGGGGCAGCCCGATCCGGACGGCCGTGCCCCGGGTGACCCGCCAGGTGGTGGACCACACGGTGGTCTCCGTGGGGCCGTAGCAGTTGACCACGGGCCCCGGGACGGTGGCGGCCAACTCGTCCGCCAGGTCGGGCGCGAGGGGTTCGCCGCCGATCAGCAGGGCGCCCAGCCGGCCGAGCAGGGCGCGGCCCGCCGGGTCGGCGAGCAGCAGCCGGGCGACGGTGGGCGTGCACTGGTACAGCGCGCCGACCGGTACGTCCTGTTCGGCCGCCTGCCGGTGTCCGGTCACCAGGACGGTGCGCCCCCGGGTGAGCGGCCACAGTAGTTCCAGGACGCTGATGTCGAAGGACAGACTGGTGCCCGCGACGGTCACCGGTGCCTCGGGCAGGGCCCGGTCGCAGGCGTCGAAGAGGCCGGTCAGCTGGGCGTGGCCCACGACGACGCCCTTGGGCCGACCGGTCGAGCCGGAGGTGTGGACGACGTACGCGCGCCCGGCGGGGTCCGACGGGGCGGTGCCCTCGGCAGCGCCCTCGGCCCCTGTTTGCGGGCCGACGGCACCGGATTCCGGTTGTGCGTCGCCGGTCCCGGGCGCGATGGCGAGCAGGGCGTCCATGTCCAGGGGCAGGACGCCGGGCGTCTCCCGTAGCGTCTGCGGCAGGTGTCGGTCGCTCAGGACGACGGCGGGAGCGGTGTCCTCGACGATGAAGCGCAGCCGGTCGGCCGGGTACTCCGGGTCCAGTGGCACGTACATCGCGCCTGCCTGCCACGTGGCGAGTACGGCCACCACCAGGTCCGTGCCCCGCGGCAGGCAGATGCCCACCCGGTCCCCGGGCCGCACACCGTGCTCCTCAAGTGAGCGGGCGACTGTGCGGGATCGCTGCGCCAGGGCCGCGTAGTCGAGCGTGCGGCCACCAGCGGTCACGGCGATGGCGTGGGGGGTGCCGCGGGCATGGCGGAAGACGAGTTCGTGCACCGGCCGCGGGTCGGGGACGAGGACGCCGCCGTCGAGCACGGCCAGTTCGGCCGACTCCGCCTCACCGAGGAGCTCGACGTCGGCGAGCGGGCGTACCGGGTCCTCGGTGAGCTGCCCGAGGAGACGGGCGACATGGTCCAGGGTGTTGAGGGCACGTTCCGGGGGCAGGGCGCCATCGCGGTGGACGAGTTCCAGCCGCATCCCGCCGTCGGGCAGATGGCACAGGGCCAGACAGCAGTCGTACTCCGCTTCCCCGGTGCTCGTCTCGCCGATCGTCCAGCGCAGGCCGGCCGCCTCGGCCGGCGGCACCGGTACGGTCTCGGTGCACAGGATCTGGGCGAGCGGCTTGCGGCCGTGCTCCCGGGCGGCGTTCACGCCGGTCAGGATCTCCTCGAAGGGCAGTTCCGCGTGGTCCAGCGCGTCCAGCAGTGCGTCCGTCGCCCGGTCCACCACGGTCGAGGTGTCCGTCCCGGCCAGGCCGACGCGCACCGGGACGGTGTTCTGCAGACAGCCGATGCGCTGGGCGCCGCCGTCCTTCCGGCCGCTCACCGGGACCGCGAGGACGACGTCGTCCCGGTCCAGGTACCAGGCCGTCACGGCGCAGACGGCGCCGAGGAACTGGGCGAAGGGACTGGCGCCGGTGGTCCGCGTGCGTCGCCGGAGGCGGTCGCAGATCTCCGGTGGCAGGTCCAGGGTGGTGGTCCGTTTGCGCCGACTGGTCGCCGGTCGGGTCCAGGGCAGTTCGGTCCGCTGCGGGCTGCCGTCCAGGTACCGCCGCCAGAAGGCGCGCAGCCGTTCCCGGTCCGTGTGCGGTGCCTGGTCGTCGTCGCCCGGTCCGGCGGCGGACGGCTCGGAGGCGTCGGGATCGGCGTAGGCATGGGTGAGGGCCGACAGCAGGAGGGCCGTGGAATCGTCGTCGAAGACGGCGTGGTGCACGGCGATCAGGCAGTGGGTGCGCTGCGGGCCGACCAGCGCCCGGATCCGGCACAGCGGCCCGCGGCCGTGTTCGAAGGGCACCGCCAGCGCGGTGGATTCCGCCTCCACCAGGGCGTCCGGATCGGCGGTCTGCCGGATCACCGTGTCCACCGCGTCCGGCTCGTGAACCTGCTGGAGGAGTCCGGTGGCGTCGAGGTGGAGCGAGGTGCGCAGCGCCGGGTGGGCGGTGACGACCGCGCGCAGGGCGTTGCGCAGCCGTTCGGGGTCGGCCGTCCCGTCCGCGGTGATTCGTTTGACGAGGGTGCGGGCGGCGCCGCCGTCCTGCTGGTCCAGCAGGAAGAAGCGCAGCTGACCGGGGGTGGCGGGGCGGCTCATCCGGCGTTCTCCCGCTGGATGGCGGTCCTGGAGCGCAGCAGTGCGGTCATGGCCGCCGGGGTGGGGTGGCGGATGACCTCCTTGAGAGCCAGTTCGGGCAGGCCGGCGCTGCGCAGCGCCGTTTTGAGACGCAGGGCGAGCAGGGAAGTGCCGCCGAGTTCGAAGAAGTTGTCGTCCGGGGCGACGGGCGTCTCCAGCATGTCGCGCCAGACGCCGATGACCCGGTCGAGGACGTCGCCGGCGGCGCCGGGAGCGTCGCCCGGGGCGGTGCGGACGTCGGCGTCCAGGTCTGGGGCCGGCAGGAGCGTGGGGTCGAGCTTGCCGTTGGCCGTGAGGGGAAGGGCCGTGAGTGCGGTGACCGTCTGCGGGACCATGTATTCGGGCAGGCGGGCCGCCGCGCGCTGGAGCAGCCCGCTGGTGGAGTGTCCCGGTGCGAGCACCACGTAGGCGTCGAGGCGGGCTTCGGCGGTACCGGTGCCGTGGACGACGACCGCCGCGGCGGTGACGGCGGGATCCCGCAGCAGGGTGTCGCGGACTTCGCCGAGTTCGATGCGGTAACCGCGCACCTTCACCTGCGCGTCCAGTCGCCCCAGGTGTTCCAGCTCCCCGTTCGGCAGATAGCGGGCCTTGTCACCGCTGCGGTACAGCAGGCCGCCGGGCACGTCCGGGTGACGGTCGCGGGTGAAGCGCTCGGCGGTCAACTCGGGCCGGTTGACATAGCCTTGCGCCACGCCCGCGCCGCCGACGTAGATCTCTCCCGCGACGCCGGGAGCCACCGGGCGGCCGTACGCGTCCAGGACGTACACGTCCCAGCCGGGCAGCGGACGGCCGACCACGCGGCTGCCGGTACGGGCGTCGTCGGGTGTGACCGTGTGGGTGGTGCTGTGCACGGTCGTCTCGGTGATGCCGTACATGTTCTCCACGCGCACCGCGGGATACCACTGGAACCAGGGCAGCAGGGTGCGGGTGTCCAGCGGCTCGCCGCCGAAGATCACCAGGCGGACCGAGAGGAGTCCGTGGGCCAGGCGGTCGGTGCCGAGCAGCAGCCCGAACGCGGTCGGGGTCTGGCTCAGGACGGTCACTTCCTCGTCCTGAAGCAGCCGGTGGAACTCCTCGGCGTTGCGGGAGACCGCTCGGGGCACGATCACCAGCCGCCCGCCGGTGAGCAGGCAGCCCCAGATCTCCCAGGCGGAGAAGTCGAAGGCGAACGAGTGGAAGAGCGACCACACGTCACCGGGGCCGAGGCCGAAGTCGTCCCGCGTCGCGGTGAGCAGCGCCGTGACGTTCCTGTGCGTCACGAGCACACCTTTGGGCCGGCCGGTGGACCCGGACGTGTAGATGACGTAGCACGGGACGTCCGGGGCGACGGCGGGCAGCGGTCGTGCCGGATCCCGTGGCCGTTCGGTCACCGACAGCCAGCGGATGTGATCCGGCGTGTCCGCCGGGCGGGACTCCGCGTCGCCGACGACGACCCGCACGTCCGCGTCGCCGACGATGAAGGCCAGCCGCGCCTCGGGGTAGGAGGGGTCCAGCGGTACGTACGATGCTCCCGTCTTCAGCACGCCCAGCAGGGCGACGACAAGGTCGCAGGAGCGTTCCATGCGCACGCCCACCCGGTCCCCGGCCCGTACCCCTGCCTCGGCCAGCGCACGGGCCACCGCGTCGGAACGCTCGTCGACCTCGGCGTAGCGCAGGGCCGTCTTCCCGTCGTTCACGGCGATGCGGTCGGGCGAGCGCGCGGCGCGCCGGGCGAACAGCGCGGGCAGGGACAGTTCCTCGGGGTCGGTGGCGGCGCCGCGGGCAACGTCCATGACGCGCCGCCGGTCCGCGTCCCCGAGGGCGGTCACGGTCGACAGGGGCGCGTCGGGGTGTTCGGCGAAGTCGCGCAGGACGGCCACGAGCTGGCGGGTGAACTGTGCGGCCCCGCCGGGTGAGAACCATCGGTGACGGAACTGGAGCAGTCCCTGCGCGGCGCCCTCGGCCGCCATGTCGACGTAGCAGAGGAGCGGGAACTTCGCGGCGCCCGGGAAGGGGTGCGGGAGCGGTAGGGCGGTCAGTCCCGGCAGGTGGAGGGGCGGCGGGTTCCACATTGGGGCGACTGCGGCGGTCAGCGTGCCGGCGCCGGAGCTCTGGTGGCCGACGGGCAGGATGTCGAAGAGCGGCAGGTCGGCGTCGCGGTAGGCGGCGAGGCTCTGGCGGTGGCAGGCGCGCAGGAAGTCGGCCACGGTGGCGTCCTCCGTGACACGCACCGGGATGGGGACGGTGTTGCTGAAGTAGCCGATGGTGTGCCGTTGCGCGGCCGGCCGACGGCTGACGAAGCTGCCGACGAGCGAGGCGTGAGTGCCGCCGTTGCGCGCGAGGACCAGCCCCACCGCGGCGGTCAGCGCCGAGTAGCGGGTGATGCCCAGCGCACGGGCGGTGTCGGCCAGTTTCCGCCACACGTCGTCCGGGACGGTGAACCGCGTCTCTCCGCCGTCGGCCTCCGCCACGTCGCCGTCGCCGCATCCCCATTCCGGTTCCGTGCCGAGCGGGAGGGCGGATAGTACCGCGCGGCGGTCGGCCGCCCGGTCGGCGCCGCGCAGCGCGGCGTCGGCCGCTGCCGCCGCCCAGGCCGGATAGTCGCCCGGGGTCCTCGTCGTGTCACCGCTGAGCACCTCGGTCACGGCCGTCTCCATGGCGAGGTCGTCGACCACGAGGTGACTGGCGGTCAGGAGGAGGTCGGCGCCGCCGTCCGGGTGGTGCAACAGCGCGCCTCTCATCAGCGGCCCGTGCCGGGTGTCGATCGGGCGCAGGCACTCCTCCAGCCGCCGACGCGCGCCGGCGTCGCCCCCGGCCGAGGGAGGGAGGGTCTCCTCACGCCATTCCGGGGCGGTGTCCGACCGGGTCATTCCGAGTGCCGGGCCGTCGTCGACCAGGCGCGAGGACAGGGCCGGATGCCTGCGCACCAGGGCACGGAAGCGCTCTGCGATCAGCTCGCTGTCGAACGTGCCGGTGAGGCGGTAGGCGGCGACCACGGTATGCAGTCCGTGCCGCTCGGCCAGGGCGTCGGCGAGGTGAACGCCGACCTGGTTGGGCGCCAGCGGCCAGAGGGCCGCGGACGGCCGGTCCGCGGTCACCGGGCCACCGCCTCGGCCGTCGTCCGCGCCCGGCTCACGGCGCGCGACCCGGCGCTCCCCCACGGCGCCGGTCCCTGAGACCCCGTTCGCCCCGAGGCGCCCGCGCCCCGGACCCCGAGCCCGTCTGTGCGGTCAATCACGGCTTGCCTCCAGTCGATGCGTGTCCGGGCAGTGACGGAGTGGGCCCCGTGGCGGGCGGCAGTGCGGTGCGCCCGGCGGGGAAGGCAGGCAGGACACTCGCGGGCGGCGGGCACGGGCGCGACCACCGTCGTGGGCGCAGGCACCCCGCGCGACCGGCCCCGTGGGGACCGCGAGCGGCCCGGCGGGGACCGGATCACTCATAGTCGATCCAGTCCGTGGCCTCGATCGCGGCCACCGTCTCCGCGAGCGCCGCGGGATCGGGCGCGGCTCCGCTCACCGCGGCCACGTTGCCGGCCGCACCGATGCGCCAGTCGACGTTCGCGCCCGGCTCGGCCAGCGGCACCACCCGGTCCACGTGGGGTAGTTGGCGCAACTCGCTCAGGCCGCGCACGGACTTGACCCGGCAGGCGCCCATCGGCGGCACGATCAGATAGTGGAAGACGGCGGGGCCGCGCCCCACCGGATCGGCGGTGGTGTACGGGCGTCCCAGAGCCGCCTTGACCGCGATGTCGGCCGGGACGGTGGCGCCGGCGCGCACGCCCAGGTCGTCGACCCAGGCTCCCAGGCGGCCGTTGACCTCGATCACGCGCGGGCCGTCGGGAGTCAGCTTGATCTCGACGTCCGCGACCCCGTGGACGCCGAGGGCGCCCACCGCCCGGCACGCCAGGTCGGACACCTCCCGGACCAGGTCGTCCGGCACCACCGACTGCCCGCCGTAGGCGCCGCGTTCCCGGAACGGTTCGGCGAGCGCGAACTTGCTGCTGACGAAGACCGGACGGACGTCGTCGCCGCGGGCGACGCAGTCCACCGCCATGTAGTCGCCCCAGGGGGCGTCGACCGGCCGGCCGACCAGCAACTCCTCCAGTACGACCGAGGTTTCGGCCGGCCCGCCGATGCCGCTGAGCGCCGCCGCAACCACCGCACGGCACTCGTCCGCCGTGGCGACGGCGGTCGTGTTGCGGCTCGACGCGCCGACGACCGGTTTGACGATCGCCGGCAGACCCACCCGCGCGATGGCCTCGTCCACCTGGTCGACAGCGGTCACGGTGCAGAACCGGAGGGTGTCCAGGCCCACTTCGGCGAAACGTTCCCGCTGACGGTCCTTGTTGGTGACGGCCTCCTGTAGGGACGGCGCGTGATAGGGCAGGCCGAGGGCGGCGGCCAGCCGGACGGTGTCGGCGATGCGGAATTCGCTGAACGTGATGATTCCGGCGGGTCCGAATCCGCGCAATTCGTCGATGACCGATGCTTCGGTCCGCCCCGCCGTGTTCACCACGCGGCCCAGCCTTTTCAGGACCGGAATCATCTGCTGCGCATGTTCCGTGTCGGCGGCCACGAAAACGACATTACAGCCATTGGTCCGGGCGACCTGGGACAATCGAAGCGGCGCGAGGCTTCCGACATCGTAGACGGCGAGGAGTACCGGTGAATCGCTCAAGTGGTCAATCCTTCCCAAGTGATCGACGGTTCCCCTCCCCGGTCCATAAGGACGAGAAAGGCACCCAGACGCATGAGAGGCGAATTGATCCTAGCCACTGACATCAACCTCGGCAATCGTCGGTTTTCGGCCAGCACTCTCGGCTGATTTCATCGCACTGCCCGGCAATCCTTCGCGTGCGCGAACAATCCGCACAGGCAGCGAGATTGGCGAGTGAGGTGCGTCACATTTGCTGTCGTCGAGTTTCGCCACCTGCGGTGCCGACCACATTCATAAAGGTCGACAGCCCAGTTCCATCCATTGACCGCGCCGGTCCCGGAATCGTCGTGTGCGAGATGAGATGAGGAGCCCAGATGAGCCAGACTCCGGATCCGGAAAACGGAGCGGACCGCCTTCAGGCGTTGTGGACCAAAGTCCTCGGAGCCGAATCCGACCTGAACCTGGGTTTCCTGGAGAACGGTGGGGATTCTTTCCAGGCCCTTACCCTCTCCACCATGATCCATAAGGAAACGGGCATCGAGATAGACTTCCTCGACATCCTGGAAAGCAAGAACGTCCACGCAATAAGCGACCTTCTGCGGTCCATGCCCGACACCCACTGAATGTCTCGCCACCGGGCCCAGGAAAAGAAGATCCGCGATCGGAGGAACCCCGTGTCCGCTCCGCACGTCGCGGAAGCCATGCCCCTCCCTGAACCGGCCGCTCCACGCCCGGTACGGATGATGTGCGTCCCCTATGCGGGGGCGGGTGCCGGCGTGTACCGGGGATGGCGGCAGGCACCCGGCGCGGTCCTCGACGTGATACCGGTCCAATTACCGGGACGCGAGGAGGAGTTCACCGTCCCGTTCCACCGCACCGTCCGGGAGGCCGCCGAGGACGTCGCCGGACGGGTCGTCAGGGACGCCGGCGGAACTCCCTTCGTGATCTTCGGTCACAGCCTCGGCGCCGTCCTCGCCTACGAGGCGACCCGGTACCTGTGGGAAACCGGCGGCCCGCTGCCCCGGCACCTGGTGGTCAGCGGCTCGGTGAGCCCACGACGGCGCCGCCCCCAGCGGCTGTCCGCCGATCCGGAGCAGGCCGTCGCCCAATTAGGCGAGCTGACCGGGCAGGTGGAAGCCTTCGCCGACCCGGAACTCCGCGACCTCCTGCTGCCCGCCCTGCGCGCGGACATCGCCATGCTCGACGGATACCACCCGCAGCCGCGACGACCACTGCCGATCGCCCTCACGGCGATCCGCGGCGCCGACGACGCCACCGTACCGGTCGCCGACTGGCAGGACTGGACGGCCTACACCTCGGCGGCCTTCCGGACCGTCGAACTGCCCGGCGGCCACATGTACCTCACCGAGTCCTGGCCGACCGTCCTGCGGACCGTCGAGGAGCTGGCGTGACGGCCACCGGGACGCAACAGAAGGAGTCGCCCGTGGCCGAAGCCGCCCCCTCGACACTCCACGAGATGTTCGCCTCCTCCGCCGTACGCCACCCGAACCGCATCGCGCTGGAAGTGGGCGGCCGGGAACTCACCTACGCGGAGCTGGACCGGCTGTCGGACCGACTGGCCGAAAGGATTCTGCGCCACGTCGGCCACCGCCCGGAGCGAGTGGGACTGCTGGCCGCCCGCAGCCTCACGGCCTACGCGGGCTATCTGGCCGCGCTGCGTCTCGGCGCGGCCGCGGTTCCGCTGAACCCCGCACACCCGCCCGCCCGGCACTTGGCCGTCGTCAAGGACGGGGCGCTCGACGTGGTCATCGGCGACTCCTTGCGAGGGCAGGCCAGGACGGAGGCGTCGCCGGACCTCGGCGTACGGTTCCTGCTCGTCGACGAGGCGTCGCTCGCACGCGTGACCGACAGCGCGGCCGGTGCGCCGGGCGAGGACGGCATGGGTGGTGAGGGCGGCCCGGGGCCCGACGCCGGCAGGAGCGGCACGGCCGGCGTCGGCGCCGGCGAGGATCGCCAGCGCGCGGGGACCACCGCGCCCGGACCGGACGACACCGCCTACATCCTGTACACCTCCGGCTCCACCGGCACGCCGCGTGGTGTGCCCATCCGGCACGCCAACATCGTGCCCTTCATCCACTGGGCCGTTGACGCCTGCGGTCTCGGCCCCGAGGACCGCACCTCCCAGAACGTCGAGTTCTCCTTCGACGTGGCCGTCTACGAGATGTTCGTGACCTGGGCCGCCGGAGCCGCCCTGGTCGTGCCCCGCGCCAACGACGTACTGCGGCCCTCCCGGTTCGTCAACGACCGGCGGATCACGCACTGGTTCTGCGTCCCGTCCCTCGGCAGCATCGCCGAACGCACCGGCTCGCTCGCCCCGGGCTCCATGCCGAGCCTCACCAAGGTCATGCTGGGCGGGGAGCGGCTCACCGCGGAACAGGCGCGGCAGTGGGCCGAGGCCGCGCCCAACGCCGAACTGCACAACATGTACGGACCCACCGAGATGAGCGTCGTGTGCGTGCACAAGAACCTGGGCGGCAACGGCCGGCTCGTCGCCGCCGGCTCCAACGGCACGATGCCCATCGGCGAGGTGCTGCCGCACCTGGACAGCATCATCCTCGGGGAGGACGGGCGGCCCGCGCCGACCGGCGAGTTGTGTCTGCGCGGCTCGCAGCGGTTCGCCGGTTATCTCGACCCGGCCGACAACGACAGCCGCTTCCTGCGCCGACGGTCCGGTGGGGCCGCCTTCGTCGTGCCGGCCGGCGAGACGGTCCGCGAAACGGACTGGTACCGGACCGGCGACCTGGTCCGCAAAGAGGGCGACGGCCTGGTCTTTCTGGGAAGGCTGGACGACCAGGTCAAGGTTCGCGGCCACCGCATCGAGGTGGGCGAGGTCGAGGCGCAGCTGACGTGCCATCCCGCGGTCCGCGAGGCGGTCGTGGTCGCCCACCAAGCCGGGGCGGAGGCGACGCTGGTGGCCCACTACACGGGTGCGGTCACCGCACCCGCCGAACTCACGGGATTCCTCCGTGACCGGCTCCCGCTCTATATGCTGCCGAGCCGCTTCCTGCACCGGGAGGCGTTCCCGCTCAATGCCAACGGGAAGATCGACCGCCGGTCGCTGCCCGCCCCCGACCCGGAGCAGACACCGGGCTGAGCAGCGAGCACCCGGCCGGGGCGCACACGCCCACCACCACTTCGACTCGTTCCGGAGGAGACATGTCAGGCACCACGACCGGTGAGGAACCGAGGATCCTCCTCATCGGTGCCGGTGATCTCACCATACGGTTGGGTCATCTGCTCGCGAGCGCGGAACCGGAGACGCGGATCGTCCTGGCGAGCCGCTCACTGGAGCGAGCCACCCGCTTCGCGAACCTGACGAAGCTGGCGGCCGGCAACCTCGGCCGCACGCGAGAGATCGAGGCGGTCGCGCTCGACATGGCCGACGTGGACCGCACCGCGGAGGAACTCCGGCGCATCCAGCCGACGATCGTCTTCCTTGGCGCGTCCGTCCAGGCCGCCCGCGCCATCATGGATCTGCCCGGCGAGTTGTTCAGACGCCTGGACGAAGCGCAGCTCGGCCCGTGGCTGCCGATGCACCTCACGCTCGCCTACGAGTTGATGCAGGCCGTGCGGGTCGCGGAGTCGGAAGCCGTCGTCGTCAACGGCGCCTACCCCGACGCGGTCGGCCCCGCGCTGGCGACCATCGGCCTCGCACCTGACGTCGGTATCGGCAACATCGGCAACATCGTGCCCGGCATCACCTGGGCGGCCGCCGAGGAACTGGGCGTGTCCCCGGCCGAGGTCGGCGTGAAGGCCGTCGGACACCACTACTTCAGCCACCATGTGCACCGCTTCGGCGAGGCGCACGGCATTCCGCACCTGCTCGACGTGTCCGTCGGGGAGACGAAGGCAGAAATCGACGCCGACGCGGCGTACGCGCGGCTGGCCGGCGGACTGCGGCGCCAGGGCGGCAAAGAAGGCCAGCAGCTGACGGCCACGTCCGCTGCGCGCCTTCTCCTCGCACTGCTGTCCCGCAGCGAGAGCTCCCTGCACGCACCCGCTCCGGGCGGAATGGTCGGCGGCTACCCGGTGCGTGTGTCGCGCGACGGCGTACGGCTCGACCTGCCGTCCGGCATCGGCCCCGCGGCGGCAGAGGCCGTCAACCGGCAGTGCCAGAAGCTGGACGGAATCGAGCGCGTGGCAGCCAACGGCACGGTCCACTTCACCGACGAACGCATGGTGGTCATGCGGAACATGCTGGGCTACCACTGTTCGGAGCTGAAGGTCACCGACTCACGCGCCGCGGCGACGGAACTCGCCGAACGCTACGACGCCTTCCTGCGCCGGAACGGTCTCGGCGCATGACCGCGCAGACCGTGCTGTTCGACCTCGACGGCGTGCTCGTCGACAGCCAGGACGCCGAAGTGCGGGCTCTGCTCGACTTCGCCGAGAGCGTGCACGCCCGGGTCCCGGCCGAGGGCTTCGCCGAACTGGTCGCGGGCCGCCGCATGAGCGAGTCGGTCGGCATCATCGGACGGCACACGGACACCCCACTGCCGGACGACGCGGTGGCACAGGTGAGGGAAATCGCCGAGCGGTACCTGGGGACCCGGCTGCGCGCCACGCCCGGGATGGCAAAGGCACTGCGGGAGATCACAGCACGCCGGTACGTCGTATCGAACTCGCCCCTGAGCATGATCGAGGACCGCCTGCGCCGGACCGGTCTCGCGGGCTTCTTCGACGGCTCCCACTTCTCGGCGTACGAACTGGGGACTTGGAAGCCGGACCCCGGGCTGTACCGGCAAGCGGTGGAACTGCTGGCGGTGGACCCCGAGACCGTCGTCGCGGTCGAGGACAGCGAGGTGGGAGTGCGCTCCGCCCACGACGCCGGTCTCCGGGTCTACTGGTACCGGCCTGACCGGCACGACGAGACCCGGTGTTCCCAACGAGTCCGCGTCTTCGGGGACATGAACGCCCTGCCGGGACTGATCGCCACCGACGCGTGACGGTGGCGGGCGCGGTGCCGTACCCGTCACAGTCCAGGATCCGTGTCCTTGAGCCGTCGGCAGGCGTTGGGCACTTGTGCCGGGAGCGGCAGTGTCACGACCAGCGTCGTGTACTCGTCCCCGCTGCCGCGGCGCCCCCTCGGCCACTGACACACCCGGCGTCCTCCGCAGCGGCCGGAAATCTCCGTACACGACACCTTCGCCGTTCGCGGGCAGATCAGAAGGCGGCACCAGCACGGCCGCGTACTGCCTGCATGAGGCTGGGCCGCAGCTGGCTGCCGCCTCTGCTATCTCTATGGGGGTGAGTTCACTTCCCACGCTCGTCGTCGTCAGCGGCCCACCCGCAGCGGGCAAGACCACACTCGCGCACGAGATCGCACGCGCAGTGGGATGTCCCGCCATCTGCCGGGACGAAATCAAGGAGGGCATGGTGCATGCCACCCCCGGATTCGAGCCGGGACCCGCGGACGAACTGAGCATGCGCACACTGCCGACGTTCTTCGGAGTTCTGGAGCTGCTGCTCAAGTCCGGCGTGACGACCGTCGCGGAGGCAGCCTTCCAGGACCGTCTGTGGCGGCCCGGTCTGGAGCCTCTCCGCCCGTTGGCCCGGATCCGCATCGTTCACTGCGTGGTCGACCCGAACGTGGCGCTGGAGCGGAAACAGCGACGTTTCGAGGACAACCCCGTACGCAGAGCGCACGAGGACGCCCCGCAGGGCGACGCTGTGGCGCACGCGCTCAGCCACAGTGAATTCAACCGGGTCTCGATGGACGCCCCCTGGATCGAGGTCGACACCACCGACGGATATACCCCCGGGCTCGAAGAGATCGCAGCGTTCGCCGGCAGGCGCGACTGACGTTCCGCCCGACAAGCTCCGGCGATCACCGACAGCACGACCTCGGCGCCATCAGGCCACCACCCGTCAGCGGGTACACAGCGGTCCGTGACGTCGGTAAGTGGGCAACAAAGGACAGCACGTACACAGAGACGACGCCGAGAGCCACGAAGTGCCCCTGCCCGGGGGACGCGTGACCCAGGGAGTCGTGAGGTGCGGTGACACGGTCCGCCGACCCGTCACAGCGGCATCGGCATTCGTGTACGAATCCTCACCGACGCCTACGGACTCGACGCCGCCGCCCGTGGGAATCTCGTCGACGCCATGCTCGACCGCCAAGTACGTAACGCCAGATGGTGGCGAGAACGTCTCACCGGCCCTGGACAGCCTGCCACCGGCAGTGAGCTGATCACCGCACGCATCGCGTGGTCCGAGCGGGAATACGACTACACCTCCGCCAACCGCTCCGCCTTCGCCCAGGCCCTGCGCTGACTTCGTGAGGCCGACACCTCACCCACCACGGGGAACGATCACTCCCCGCACAGGAGAAGACCATCGCCACGGCGGACAGGGCACCTCGGCCGAAGCGGCAGGCGCCGCGTCACGTCCATCTCGCGGCCACCGCCTTCCGGGGTGCGGCCGCTCCGCTGCGCCCGCGCAGCGATCATCGAGCACCTGGAGCCGGACCTGCTGGGACACACCCGGGGCACCCTCGCAGTGACTCGTGACCGGGCAGCCGACCCTCTTGACCTTGACACGGTGACAAGGTCTTCACTGCTTCCCAAGGAGGTGGTCCCGATGACCATGACGAGACAGGACACGGATGCGACACGAGCGCTCCAGGGACTGGAGGACAGCCGTTCGTCCGCGCGACTTCGGGCTGCTCTGGCGATCGGTACGGCGCCTGACCCGTGCTTCGTCGACAAGCTCATCGAGCGATGCGCGATCGAGCCCGAGTTCTTCGTCCGCGACATGCTGACCTGGGCGCTCACCCGCCATCCGGTGTCCCTGACACTCCCCGAACTGCTCCGCGAAGTCCGTTCGGAGCGTGCGCAGGCACGCAGCCAGGCACTGCACACGCTCTCCAAGATCGGAGACCGGCGGGCGTGGCCGGCGATCACACGGGCGCTGCTGTCCGACGCAGACGACGAGGTGGCGCGGAGCGCCTGGCGGGCCGCGGTCACGCTCGTACCGGAAGGCGAGGGGTCCGCTCTGGCCACGATGCTCGCGACGCAGCTCGGGCGCGGTGAGCAGGAGACACAGCTGAGTCTCAGCCAGGCGCTGGTCGCGCTGGGCGAAGTGATTGCGCCGGCCCTGCACGCCGCGACGACGGCTGATGACCCGCGTGTGCGTGCGCACGCGCTCGCCACACAACGGCTGCTGCGCGACCCGGACACCGGATTCGAGTTGGCGATCAAGGAAGCCAAGCGCGTCGTGGCCCTCGCCGGGGTCCCCGAGACGGACGATGAGAACTGTGCTGATCGGTGAGGTGGCAAGACGGTCCGGGGTCAGTGCCCGCATGCTCCGGCATTACGAATCGCTCGGCCTGGTGCGGCCTTCGGGCCGTACGGGATCCGGCTATCGGGAGTACTCCGGCGAGGACATCCGGCGGATCTTCCACATCGAGAGCCTGCGGTCGCTGGGCCTGTCACTGCGGGAGATCGGGCGCGCGCTCGACGACCCCGGTTTCGCGCCCTCGGCGCTCGTCGGCGACCTCATCCGCCAGACACGCGACCGCATCGCGGCCGAGACCGAGCTGCTCACGCAGCTCCGCCGGATCCATGCCGCGGATCCGACCGGCTGGAAGGACGTGCTCCGGGTCGTTGCGCTCCTGCAAGCACTGGGGTCGAAGAGCGCCGACGCGCGCCAGCGCGCGGTCCTCTCCTCGGGCGACGAGGTGCCGGTGGAGGCCCTGGTCGAGGCGGCGCTCAGCGAGACGGAGCCGAATGTCGCCGGGGCCCTGCGATGGGCGCTGGCGCGATTGGGGGGCGGCGCCCTGGCGCCGCTGGCGGAGGGCCTCAGCTCACCGGTGGCCGCGGTGCGGGAACGTGCCGTTCAGGCCCTCGTCGAGATGCCCGGTGATGAAGCCACCGCACCGCTGCGGGATGCCCTTGCGAACCCCGACGGCGTGGTCCGCGGGTACGCGGCTCTGGCGCTCGGTACACGCGGAGTGGCCGAAGCGGCCCCGGCCCTCGTCGACATGATCGTGGAGGGAAGGAACGACACCGATGCGGCCGATGCACTGAGCGTGCTGGCGAGCGACGCCGCGACAGCGGAACGGATCGCGACCGGGCTCGTCGACCGCCTCGCCGACACCACCACCAAGGCACCTGCACGCGGGCGGCTGACCCAAGCGCTGGCGGACATTCCGGGGACGACGGCGACACGTGCCCTCGCGGGGCTGTCGCATGACAAGGACCGCGCTGTTGCGCTGACCGCCGCATACCTTCTTCAGCTCCGCGACGCACGGTGACGGATCTCTCTCCCCCCGGATGCCCCACGGCCAGCAGGGCGGACGGGACCCAGACCTGTCGCCGTCCGCCGAAGAGGGACAAAGGCCAAGGACCGTCGCCCACGCCACAGCGCCCCGCTCCGGCCGGTCTCGGCGAAGACACCTGAATCGGTCCGTCCACCCCAGCCGCACATACTTCCGCACTCGGAGCACACACCTGCCCCAAGGACCTGTCGGCCCTGGTGGGCGACTGACGGAGCAAGGGCGACCGGACCTGCCTGAAGTCCTGACGCAGACAACACCCCGATACTTGCAGACCTGCTGAAAGCCATCGACACCCTGACTGAGGAACCGGAATGAACAGCATCTACGCCTCTGACGAGGGTGCTCGCCTCCTTGCGCGGCAGTACACCGCTTTCCTGGAGCGGTGGCCCGTGCCCGCCGAGCGGCTGCACCTGTCCACCCGCCAGGGGGAGACCTTCGTCGTGGCCAGCGGACCCAACCACGGGGCGCCCCTCGTCCTCCTGCACGGCTCCGGGGCGAATGCGGCGATGTGGGCCGACGACGTGGCTTTGTGGGCCCGGCACTTCCGCGTCTACGCCATCGACGTGATCGGCGAGCCCGGCTTGAGTGCTCCGTCGCGGCCCGCGCTGAACTCCGGCGCATACGCGCTGTGGCTGGATGACGTGCTGGACGCGCTACATGTCGAGAGCGCCGCGTTCATTGGGACCTCGTTCGGTGGATGGCTGGCCCTCGACTACGCAATCCGCCGCCCGAAGCGGGTGGACAGGCTGGCGCTCCGCTGCCCCAGCGGAATCGGCCGCCAGAAAATGGGAGTGCTGGTCGCCTCGCTGTTCCTGCTGCCGTTCGGGGACCGGGGAAGGCGCACGATGATGGATCTGGCCCTGGGCCCCATCTCGCCCCAGGCTGAGGGCACTGTCCAGGAGCGCACCTTCGGGGAGTACGTGATGCTCATCCACAAGTACTTCCGGCCGCGAAGGGAGAAGCTGCCCGTCTTCACGGACAGCGATCTGGCGGC
The DNA here is from genome assembly GCF_042268025.1 of Streptomyces sp. NPDC056161. Lineage (NCBI taxonomy): Bacteria > Bacillati > Actinomycetota > Actinomycetes > Kitasatosporales > Streptomycetaceae > Streptomyces > Streptomyces sp. NPDC056161. Next base: position 108,183 of record NZ_JBHJUV010000018.1, on the reverse strand, counting down.
TCTGGACATGCCGGTGCAAGTCACCGTTGGTGGCCGCGACAGACTCATTGACTCCCACGACACCCATCGTCGTCTCCAGCAGGTCGCACCCCGGGTCTCGGTCGCTTTCATCCCGGAGGCGGGCCATCTGCTCAAGCATCAGGCCCAGCCGGTCCTGGACTTCCTCCTCCCGGCGGAAGGCACACCTCATGCCTGACACCCTTCAGCACATCACAGGCATACCCGTACTGGTCCGCGCCGGATGCCGCGCGGCTCCGCGATGAACACGACGCGACCGATCTGATCGGTGAAGGACATCGGCACGACGCTGACCTGCCGCAGTCGCCGGCGCGGTCGATGCGCCATGTCTTCTTTTCCGACAGGTCAGCGAACTGCGGCGCGTACGCGTGCGCACGTGAGGACAGGCCGTCGATGACCGGTCCTGCACCCGTTGTCCGGTGGCTGCCGGCCTCGCCAGCAGTTCGCTCACCTGGGGATTCCTCGGACATGGGTGCGACCTTCGGCTGACCATGTGCTCCGGCCAGGGTGCACGTGACCATGACGGGCAGGAGTTGGAGGGCATCCCCGGCCAACTCCGCCTGGGCGGCACGTCGGACGAACCGGAGCTGGAGTCGCGGCCGCCGCCCGGGAATCCTCGGGATCGGACCGCGTGCAGAATCCCCCATTCGGCGCATAGCATGACATGAAGTGTTGTCCAGTGAATCGGCTCAGCGAGTCCGCGTGTGGGCTGGAGCCGTTCGTGACCCCTCGCAAGGAGGACGGATGACGGACGGGGCGAGTCGGCAGGACGTGAGCGAGCGGCCTGCGATCTCAGAGCGGGTCGTGACACTCACGGTGAACGGCCGGTCGTACACCCTGCGCCTGGACACCCGGGTCACCCTGCTGGACGCCCTCCGTGACCGGCTGGGTCTCGTGGGTACGAAAAAGGGCTGCGACCAGGGCGCCTGCGGTGCGTGCACGGTGCATCTGGACGGCAGGAGAGTGCTCTCCTGCCTGACCCTGGCGGCCCAGGCCGAGGATCGGGCGATCACCACGATCGAGGGCGTCTCGGGCACCGACGGGCCGCATCCGGTGCAGCGGGCGTTCATGGAGCACGACGGTTTCCAGTGCGGCTTCTGCACGCCCGGACAGATCATGTCGGCGGTGGCGCTGATGGCTGAGGGCCGAGCCGGCTCCGACGAAGAGATCCGGGAGTTCATGAGCGGCAACTTGTGCCGCTGCGGTGCCTATCCCAACATCGTTGCCGCCATTCGCGAGGCGGCGTCCGGGAGAGGTCACGATGCGCACCTTTGACTACGTGCGGGCCAACGACACCCAGGAGGCAGTGCGACTGCTGGCGGACGATCCGGCGGCGTCCTGCCTGGCGGGCGGCACGACCCAGCTCGACCTGATGAAGGACGGCGTGCTGGAGCCGGCGCGGCTGATCGACATCACCAGGCTCCCGCTGCACGGAATCGAGCGCCGCGGTGAGTCCCTGCACGTCGGGGCGCTCGCCACCATGGAGGAGCTGGCTGCCGATCCCACGGTTGCCGAGCGGTTGCCCATGGTGCGCGAGGCCCTGCTGCTGGGCGCGTCGGTGCAGCTGCGGAACATGGCCACCATCGGGGGCAACCTGCTCCAACGCACACGCTGCCGATACTTCCGCGACCCCACGGTCGTCGAGTGCAACAAACGCGCGCCGGGCTCGGGCTGCGCCGCGGTGCAGGGCGTGGCCCGTATGCACGCCGTGCTCGGGGTGAGCGAGCGGTGCGTCGCGCTGCACGCCTCCGACCTCGCCGTCGCACTGGTGGCACTCGACGCGGTCGTGCACATCATGGGTGCGTCGGTGCGTCGCACCGTGCCGCTGACAGAGTTCTACCTTGCGGCCGACCAGAGCCCGGAGCGCGAGAACGTCCTGGAGCACGCCGAGCTGATCACCGAGGTCGAGATCCCGCTGCCGCCGTCCGCCGCCCGGTCGGGCTACCTCAAGGTTCGCGACCGGACGTCGTACGAGTTCGCCCTGACCTCGGCCGCGGTGCTGCTCGTCGTGGACGACGGCACGATCCGTCAGGCCCGGGTCGGGCTGGGCGGGGTGGGGTCGAAGCCTTGGCGGGCCTACGAGGCCGAGCACGTGCTGACCGGCGCGCCGGCCGGCCCGGCCACGTTCCAGGACGCGGCCGACGCGGCGATGCGCGACGCCTGGACCGTCCCGGGCACGGAGTTCAAGGTCCCGCTCGCCCGCCGCACCCTGGTGCGCGAACTCCAGACAGTGTCAGGAGTGACCACATGAGCACCGTCGAGTACAGGCCGCTGGTCGGCGCGGGCATCAGCCGGGTCGACGGCCCGCGCAAAGTGACCGGCACCGCGCCGTACCCGATGGACTTCAGTGTCCCCGGTCAAGCCTACGGTGCCGTGGTACAGAGCACCGTCGCCGCGGGCCGGATCGTCCGCATGCACACCGAGGCGGCCGAGGGCTCCCCCGGTGTGCTCCTCGTCCTCACCCATGAAAACACCCCGAAGGTCGGGGCGGGTCCCACAACGGTCCTCGGGGAATCGCCTCCAGCGCCGCTGCGGAACGACCGGATCCTCCACCACGGTCAGCACATCGCCTTCGTGGTGGCCGAGACCCCGGAGCAGGCGACCGCCGCGGCGCGCCTGGTGCGGGCCGACTACGAAGTCACGGAGCCGCTGCTGGACCTCCAGGACCCGCGGGCCGAACAACTCGTCGACCCGTGGCAGATGGACACCGCGAGGGGCGACACCACCGCCGCGTTGGAGACGGCCGCGGTGACCTTCCGGGCCGTCTACACGACGGCGGACAACACCAACAACCCGCTCGGGCTGTTCGCCACGCTGGCCGTCTGGGAGGGCGACACGCTCACCGTCCACGACACCAGCCAGTGGCCGTCGATGGTGCGCACCACCCTCGCCATGGTCTTCGGCATCCCGGAGAGCTCGGTGCGGGTCTTGGTGCCCTATGTCGGCGGGGGCTTCGGCGCCGGTCTGCGCGTCTGGCCGCACGTGATCCTCACCTCTGTGGCCGCCCGGGTGCTCAACCGCCCGGTCAAACTGGTCCTGACCCGGCCTCAGATGTTCACCTCTGTCGGGCACCGCCCCAGCGGGGTGCAGTGGCTCAGCATCGGTGCGGCGCGTGACGGCGAACTGGTCGCTCTCGACCACCGCAGCCTGTCCTCCCTGAGCATGGAGGACAACGACTACGAGCCCTTCACCGCGGCCACCTCCTTCGCCTACCGGTGCCCGAACGCGATCACCCGGGATCGACAGGCGCGGATCAACATCGCCGTCCCGACATCGATGCGCGCCCCGGCCGAGGCGCAGGGCAACTTCGCGCTGGAGTCGGCCCTCGACGAGCTGTCCTACACCCTGGGCTTGGACCCCCTGGAGCTGCGGCTCCGCAATCACACCAGCGTCGACCCGCGCAACGGTCTGCCCTGGTCCAGCAAAGCCCTCCTGGAGTGCTACGACGTCGGCGCACGGCGTTTCGGCTGGTGGGATCGGAATCCTGAGCCGCGCTCCATGCGCGACGGCAACTGGCTCATCGGCTACGGCATGGCGAGCGCGCTCTTCCCGTATTTCGCGCTTCCCTGTGCAGCGCAGGCCACCGTCAACGGCGACGGCAGCGCGCTGGTGCGCAGTGCAGCCACGGACATCGGCACCGGTACGTACACCGTGATGGCCCAACTGGCCGCCGAAGAACTGGGCCTGCCTCTGGACCAGGTCCGCTTCGACCTGGGCGACTCCGACATGCCCAACTCGACGATGGCAGGCGGCTCCGGCCTGACCGGCGCCCTGGGCAACGCGGTGCACGACGCCTGCCGACGGCTGGTGCGCTCATTCGTGGAGTTCGCCCGCAGCGACGCCGACTCACCGCTGCGGGGGGCGTCCCCCGACGATGTGGAGTGCGCGGAGGGAAGGATCCACCTCGCGGGCCGTCCGGATCGCGGGGAGCCGTACGTCGACATCCTCGCCCGGCACGGACTGTCCGAACTGTCGGCCAACGGGAACAGTACCCCGCCGGTCCCCACCGAGCTGGGCATGTCCCTTGCCGGCGCGTACGGCGCCAAGTTCGTGGAGATCCGGGTCGACGCGGATCTCGGCCTGATCCGGGTCGTACGGGTGGTCTCCGTGATCGACGGTGGCCGCATCCTCAATGCGAAGACGGCCCGAAGCCAGATCATCGGTGGCACGGTCGGTGGCATCGGCCTGGCTCTTTACGAGGACACCGTCACCGACCCGCGCACCGGTCGCATCTCCAACGGCACGTTCGCCGACTACCTCGTCGCGGTCAACGCCGACATTCCCGAGCTTGACGTGGTCTTCGTCGGCGAGCCCGATCGCGGCACTCCCACCGGTACCAAAGGCGTCGGCGAGGTCGGCCTGGTGGGCATCGCACCCGCGATCGCCAACGCCGTCCACCATGCCACCGGAAAGCGTGTCCGCGAGCTGCCGATCACCCTGGACGCCCTGCTTCTCTGACTTCGGCTCGTCAAGCACCGAATGCCCCGCCGCGCCGTCTGCGCCGGCTCCCTGGCCCAGCTCGTCGCCATGTCCCAGACCCTCAGCGCCGAGCTGGAGGACAGCGGTGTCCAGCTCCAGGTGCTGTGCCCCGGCGTCGTCGCCACCGAATTCCACACGCGCCAGGGCCTCGACATGAGCGTCGTGCCCCGCTTGTCCCCGGAGGACGTCGTCACCGCCGGCCTGCGCGGACTCGAACTCGGCGAGAACTCGGCGAGAACTCGGCGAAGCGGTCTGCGCCCCGGGCGTCGAGAGGCCGGGATCGGTGCGAGACTGGGACCGGAAGGGGTGATCCCCGTGTCGGACCCATCGCACACGTCCGCCGGTACCGACACCGCCGTCGATGAGAACCGGCTGGAAGAACTGATCATCGAGGCGCAGACGGCCCTGCCCGTGGAACTGCCTGCCCTGGCGAACCGGTGCGCCTCGGCCCTCGGCTTCGACACCGCGCTGATCTACCTCATCGACCTGCAACAACGGCTGCTCGTCCCGCTCGACGAGACCCTGGAGTCGCTGCCGGTCGGCGACTCGTTGGCCAGCTGGGCGTACCGCACCGTCTCCCCGCGGCTGGCCGACGCCGACGACGGCGTGATCATATGGATGCCCCTGGTCGACGGCGCGGAGCGGCTGGGCGTGCTGGCGGTGCGGACCGCCGCGCTCGACGGGGTACGACTGCGCCGCAGCCGGATGCTGGCCCATCTGTTCGCCATGCTGCTCACCTCCAAGCGCGCCTACAGCGACTGGCTGGTCGCCCGCACCCGCACCGCGACCATGCGGTTGCCCACCGAGATGCTGCGGGCCTTCCTGCCACCCCGCACCATCGGCAGCAGCAGGTGCGTCTCGACCGCGGTTCTGGAACCGGCGTACGAAGTCGCCGGTGACGCCTTCGACCACTCGGTGGTCAAGGACGTGCTGCACACCCTGATCCTCGACTCCATGGGGCACGATCTGACCTCCGGCCTGACCGCGTCGGTCGCCATGGCGGCGGCACGGAACGCCCGCCGCTGCGGTGGCGACCTGGCCGACGTCGTCGGCTCCGTCGACCAGGCGCTCGCCCGGTGGCTTCCCGACCAGTTCTGCACTGGCGTGCTGTGCCGGTTCGACGCGCGGACCGGTGTGCTGCGCTGGGTCAACTGCGGTCACCCGCCGCCGCTGCTGATTCGTGCCGAGCGGGTGCTCGACGGGGCACTGGACAGCCCCCCGCAGCCACCGATCGGCCTGGCCGGACAACTCGCCCCGACAACCCGCCAGGTCCACGAGACGACACTGGAACCGGGCGACTGCGTGCTGCTCTACACCGACGGAGTCGTGGAGGCCCGCGATGTGGACGGCGCGGAGTTCGGCCTCGCCCGGTTCACCGACTTCATCATCAGCTCCTCTGCCGCCGGCCAGCGCCCGGCCGAGGTGCTGCGGCTGCTCATCCACGCCATCCTCGACCACGAACGCAGCCAACTGCGGGACGACGCGACCATCCTGCTCTTCGAATGGCGCCCGCAGCACTGGTGACAGGCTTTGCGCCGAACCTCGCCGCCCGTACGCCGTCTTCGCCCGAGCCACACACCGACATCACCGCACCACCGCACCACCGCACCACCGCCAAAGGATCCGGTCCGATTTTTTTGGCCGCCGACGCAACCGGTGACTACGGTTGCGTCCAGTCCGCCTCATGACCACGCGTCTCCTGACGCCGTCTTGTAGCACATCAGAAGGTGCCGCCCATGACCTCGGTGAAGGAACGTCCGCCCGCGTTGTTCGCGGGGGCCTCGCGACGGTGGGTGCGGCTGCTGCCGTGGGGTGTGGCGTTCGTGCTGTGCGTCGCTCTGCTGCCCACCACGGTCCAGGTCCTCACCGCCGACTACGGCCTGCACGGCGGCATCGCGAGCGCGCTGGCGGTTGCGCAGGCGGCGCCGCTGCTGCTCGCCGTCGTACGCCCGCTGCCGGCCTGGTACGTGATCTTCGCCGCGGACGTGTCCGGGGCGCTCGCCCTGCTCACCGTCGACTTCGAGGGGCGGCTCCTGTGGCCGTTCCCGCCCATGGAGATCGTCGGGTACGTCGGTCTCTGCCTCGCCCTGGGCCTGCGCGAGCGGCGCCGGACGCTGCTGCTGGTATGGCTGGCGACGGCGGGCGCGAACGTCGGCCTGGAGTTCGCCGTGCCCGCCGGTTCGAGCAGCAACGGCATGCTGCTCACCATTCTCAGTGGCGTCGCACTCCTGCTTGCCGGTGCGCTCCGTGAGCGGTCCGAGGCACAGCGCAGGCTGGTCGAGCAGGAGACGATCAGCGAGGCCGAGCGCGACCGGCGGACGCTGCTGGAGGAACGTGCCCGTATCGCACGCGAGTTGCACGACGTGGTGGCACACCACATGTCCGTCATCACGGTGCAGGCGGACACCGCGGCCTACCGCCTCGACGAGGTCCCGCCGAACGTGCAGGAGGAGCTCACGTCCATCGCGGCGACCGCCCGGGAGTCCCTCGGCGAGATGCGAAGGCTCCTCGGCGTGCTGAGGAGCGAGGAGACGCGCGGCGAGCTCGCACCCCAGCCGGGCCTGACACAGATCGGACAGCTGGTGGAAGCGACGGTGAGAGCGGGCATGCCGGTCGAGTTCACCCGCTGCGACGCCGAGGTTCCCGAGGCGGTGGGTCTCTCGGCGTACCGGATCGTCCAGGAAGCCCTCGCGAACGTCGTGCGGCACGCGCCGGGTGCCCCGACACACGTGTCGGTTTCGCGGGACGGAGAGCGACTCACCGTCCTGGTCGTCAACGACCCGCCGCCGGAGCCGCCCGCGGGGCCGCTTGAGGTGGGCGGCACCGGGCACGGCCTCGTCGGCATGCGTGAACGGGTACGGCTCGTCGGTGGCACCATCGACGTGGGACCGCTGCCGGACGGCGGCTTCCGGGTCGCCGCCCGACTTCCCCTGACCGGAGAGGACTTCACGTGACGACGCGCGTCATCATCGTCGACGACCAGGCCATGGTGCGGGCGGGCTTCGCCGCGCTGCTGGCCGCCCAGAGCGACATCGACGTGGTGGGCGAGGCCCCCGACGGTGCGCAGGGCGTCGAGCTGAGCCGACGCACCCACCCCGACGTCGTGCTGATGGACGTGCGGATGCCCGAGATGGACGGCCTGGAGGCCGCGCGACGCCTCCTGACGCCGCCGGCGGGTGTGACGCACCGGCCGCGCGTCCTGATGCTCACCACGTTCGACGTCGATGACTACGTCTACGAGGCGCTGCGGGCGGGCGCGAGCGGCTTCCTGCTGAAGGACGCGCCGCCGGCCGACCTCATCGCGGGGGTACGCGTCGTGGCCTCGGGCGACGCGCTGCTCGCCCCCTCCGTGACACGCCGTCTGATCGCGGACTTCGCCCGGCAACGGCCCACCGCCCGGAGCAAGCCGACGCTGCGTCTCAAGGCCCTGACGGAACGCGAGACCGAGGTTCTCACCCTGGTGGCCCGCGGCCGGTCCAACACGGAGATCGCCCAGACCCTGGTGCTGGCCGAGCAGACGGTGAAGACGCACGTGAGCCGCGTCCTGACCAAGCTCGACCTGCGCGACCGCGCCCAGGCGGTGGTCTTCGCGTACGAGTCGGAGCTGGTCACACCGGGTGAGTAGGGGCCCCTGACCGCCCACGCGGCGAAGCAGTCGTCCCATGGCAGGGGCTGCGCCCTGGACTCCGGCACGGGGCGGGCTCCCCCGACGCCGCGCAGACGGCGGACCAGCCCGTCCTTCCCCGGGTTCTTCCACCCGGCCGAGCGGGAAGGGCCCTGTCTCCTCCACCCCCTACCGGAGTATCACCTCCGGTTTGGCTCCCGGGTATGACGTCCGGCGCGCAGCCGCCCCCGCACGCTCCGTTCCGTCGGAACGAGAGAAACGCGAAAGGGCGGAACATGAGGCTACGCAGCGGCAAACGACAGAAGGCGGACGACCGGCCGGAGGCCCCGGCCGCCACGCCCGGTCTCGCCGTCGAGCTGCGCGGTGTCCGGCGGCAGTACGGCCGGGGCGCGGGTACCGTGCATGCGCTCACGGGCATCGACCTCACCCTCCCCGGCGGCACGTTCACCGCCGTCATGGGCCCGTCCGGGTCCGGCAAGTCCACCTTCCTGCAGTGCGCCGCCGGGCTCGACCGGCCATCGGAGGGTTCCGTGCGTCTCGGTGGTACGGAGATCACCGGCATGAGTGAGAACGAGCTCACCGAGTTGCGCCGCAGCCGCCTCGGGTTCGTCTTCCAGGCGTTCAACCTGCTGCCCTCCCTCACCGTCGAGCAGAACGTCCTGCTCCCCGTGCGCCTGGCCGGGCAACGCCAGGACCGCCACCGGGCGGCCGCGGTGCTCGCGCAGGTCGGGCTCTCCGACAAGGCGCGGCGCCGGCCCGGTGAGCTCTCCGGCGGCCAGCAGCAGCGCGTGGCCGTCGCCCGCGCCCTGGTCACCACCCCCGACGTGATCTTCGCGGACGAGCCCACCGGCGCCCTCGACACCGGCACCGCCGCCGAGGTCCTCGGCCTGCTGCGGACCGCGGTGGACACCCTCGGCGCCACCGTCGTCATGGTCACCCACGACCCGGTCGCGGCCGCCTGGGCCGACCGCGTGCTCTTCCTCGCCGACGGTGCCCTCGCCGACCGCCTCGCACGCGGTTCGGCGGAGCAGATTGCGGCACGGATGGCCGTACTCACCTCCCGTACGGGCGCGATGGCGGGTGCGGCGGCATGAGGCGCCCCAACGGACTCGCCCGGGAGGCCGTCCGTTTCAAGCCCGCTTCCTTCGCGGGGACCTTCCTCGCGCTGCTGATGTCCGCACTGGTCGTCTCGGCCTGCGGAATCCTGCTGGAGACCAGCCTGCGCGCGACGGTGCCGCCCGAGCGGTACGCGATGGCACCGGTCGTCGTCGCGGCGGACCAGTATGTGCGCGTGGCCACCGGAAGCGGCGAGGACCGCGAGGAGGAGGCGACCCCGCTGCCGGACACGGCGCGGGTGGACACCGGGCTGGCGGCGAGGGCCGCCGAGGCGCAGGGCGCGGCCACCGCCGTTGCGGACTTCACCTTCCCGGTGCGCGCGGCGCACGAAGGGGCAGGCACCGGCGCACGTGAACTGCCCGTCGAGGGCGGTGTGCTCACCGCACACGGCTGGGGCTCGCACACCTTCACCGGTACCGCACTGACGACCGGCTCCGCGCCCCGCGAGGGCGAAGTAGTGCTCGACGCGGGTACGGCCCGCGCCGCGAAGACCGCAGTCGGCGGCACCGCCCGGCTGCGGACCGCCGCCGGGCAGCGGGACTTCCGCATCTCGGGCATCGCCGAAGCAGGCCCCGGGGACACCACCCGCGATGCCGGCGCCCTGGCCTGGTTCGCCGACACCCAGGCCCCCACGCTCGCCGGCCACCCCGGCAGGGCCGACGCCATCGCCGTGCTGGCGGAGCACGGCGCCGACGCCGACACCCTCGCCGACTCCGTGGAAAAGGCCCTGGCCGGCTCCACCGCCTTGGTGAACGTCGGCGACGACCGCGGCGCCATCGAGGACCCGGGCCTCGGCCACGCCAAGGAGACGCTCTTCGGGATCGGCGGCTCCTTCGGCGGCATCGCCACCATCGTCGCGATCCTCACCGCGGCCGGCACCGTGGCCCTGTCCGTGGCCCAGCGCTCCCGTGAATTCGCCTTGCTGCGCGCCATCGGCGCCACCCCGCGGCAGATCCGCCGCGCGGTCGCGTCCGAAGCCCTGCTCGTCGCGCCGCTCGCCGGGATCATCGGCTGCCTGCCCGGCATCGGGCTCGCACACTGGTGGTTCGGGCAACTACGGGACCGCGGTGCCGTCCCGCACGCCGTGGACCTGTGCGTCTCCGGGTTCCCTCTCCTCGCTGCCGTCGGCACGGGTCTGCTCACCGCGCTCGCCGCCGGCTGGGTGGCTGGGCGCCGGCCCGCCAGGATCAAGCCGGGACAGGCGCTTGCCGAGGCGTCGGTGGAGCGGCTTCGACCCGGCCTGGTCCGTACCGTGCTGGGCGTCGCCGCCCTCGTCGGCGGCGGGTTCCTCACCGGCCTCTCCGCCGGCTCCACAGGGGATGACGCGGCCGGCGCCGCCCTCGGTGTCGTCCTGCTCTTCATGTTCGCCGTCGCCCTGCTCGGCCCGCTGGTGGCGCGGCTGTGCGCGGCCCTGTTCGGCCTCCCCCTGCGCGGCGCGGGCCCGGCCGCCCGGCTCGCGGCCGCCAACTCCCGTGCCAACGCCCGCCGCCTGGCCTCCGCGATCACCCCGATCGTCCTCGCCATGGCCTTCGCCTCGACCCTCGTGTTCATGCACACCAGCGAGACGCGCGCCGCCGACAGGCAACTGCGCGCGGGCGTCACCGCGGACCACGTGGTCACGGATCCGGCCGGGCTCCCGGTGGACGCGGTCTCGCGGGCCGCTCGCGCGTCGGGGGTCGAAGCGGCCGTGGGCCTGCTGACCACACAGGTGCTGGTGCCGGTCGGCTCCGGCGAATTCAGGTCGCTGACGGGCGCGGTGACCCAGGGTGTCACCGGTTCCGGCGCCGAACTCGCCGAGGTGCAGGACCTGGACGTACGCGAAGGCAGCCTCCGCGGGCTCGGCGAGGGCCGGATCGCCATCGACAGGACCCTCGCGGACGCGGCGGACGCCGGCGTCGGCGACCGGCTCCCGCTCTACCTCCCCGACGGCACCGAGGCCGACCCCGAGATCGTCGCCGTCTACGGCCGCGGCCTCGGCCTGGCCACGGTGACCATGGACCGGGCGTCCCTGGCCGGGCACGTCACTTCGGGCTTCGACAGCACACTGCTGGTACGGGGCGGCATGCGGAAGTCACTCACCGCCCTCGGCGAGGTCACCGACGCCTCCGGCTACGCCACCGAGCAGAACCTCGACGCGAAGCTGGGCGCCTGGACCAACAACACCATGGCCGCGGTCCTCGGTGGCTTCGCCGCCATCGCCGCCGTCAACACCCTGGTCATGACGGTCCTCGGCCGCCGCCGCGAGCTGAACACGCTGCGTCTGGTCGGTTCCACCCGGCGTCAGGTGCTGACGATGCTCCGCTGGGAGGCCGTACTGGTCTCCACGGTGGGCGTGGTCCTCGGCTCCGCGATCGCCGCGGCCACGCTGATCCCGATGATGCGCGGCACGACCGGCGAGGGGCCGTACGTACCCCCGCTGGTCTACGGCTCCTTCGTGGCCACCTGCGGCGGCCTGGCGCTGCTCGCGGTCACGCTGCCCGCGCGAGCGGCACTGCGCCGCCGGTCTTAGCACGAGCGCCGCACCCGCGGCTCACCCCTTTACTCGCCGGCACTTGAAAGGTAGGACGTTCATGACGGCAGCCCTGGCTCCCCCGGTCCGCATCGGGAAGGCCGCTGTCGGGGCCCTCGGGCTCCTGGCACTGTCCACCGGTGCCCTGGAGTCGGTGGTGACACCCACGCTCCCGCTTCTGCAACGCGAACTGGACATGAGTCCGGCCGGAGGGGCGCTGCTGAGCATCGTGCTCCTGATCGCCGGGGCGCTGGTCACACCGCTGGCAGGCAAGTTCGGCGACCGCTACGGCGGGAAGCGGGTCCTCATCCGGCTGATGGCGGTGGTCTCGGTGGGCGGCCTGGTGTCCGCCCTGGCGCCGAACCTGCCCGTGCTGCTGCTCGGCCAGGTACTGCAAGGGGCGATGGTGGGCGCACTGCCCCTGTCGTTCATCGTGGTACGCAAACGCCTCACCGCGGGCGAGTCGAAAGTGGCCATCGGCGTGGTCAGCGGACTCTTCGTCGCAGGCGGGATGGCCGGCACGCTGTCGGCCGGGCCGGTGGCGGAAACACTCTCCCGGCACTGGATGTTCGCGCTGCCGACGATCGCGGTCATCGGTGCCACCCTGCTGGTGCACAGGGCGATGCCGTCCGATCCGCCCGGCCGGTCGGACGACGCCGGGATCGACTGGCGCGGCCTGCTGCTCCTGAGCGGGACGCTGATCACGCTCATGCTCGTCCTCGCGCTGGCGCCCGACCTCGGCTCGCAGCCACTCGTGCTCGGCGCCCTGGTCGTGGTTCTGGCCGCCTTCGTCACCGGATGGGTGGCCGCCGAACGGCGGGCAGCCGTGCCGATGATCGACCTGCGCATGCTGGCCCGGCCCGCGATATGGAAAGCGTGCGTGCTGACGTTCGTGGTCTCCCTCGGCACCTCCACGGCGGTCTTCCTCGTGCCACAGCTGTTCGACGAGCGCGGTGACGGGTACGGATTCGGGGCCGGCGCCACCGACATCGGCTTCTTCCTGCTGCCCGGAGCCATCGCCGCATCGCTGGCCGGGCCGCTCGGCGGGATCGCAGACCGGCGTTTCGGCTCGCGTGCCGTGGTCGATGCCGGCGTCGTCATGATGGCCGTCTCCCTGGTCGCCCTGGCGGCCGTGCACACCGAGGTCTGGCACCTCGTCGTCGCCAAGGCGCTGATCGCGCTGGCCAACGGCCTGTGCGTCACGGCGATGATGACCAGCACCGCCACCGCCGTCGACCCGGACGACACCGGCATCGCCACCAGCCTGATCCTGGTGAGCCGCGTACTCGGCTACGCCGTCGGCGGACAGTTCGGCGGTGCGCTGCTCAGCGCCGCAACCCCTCCTGGGTCGGAGACCGCGGCCGAATCGGCCTACGTCACCGGCTTCGTCATAGCCGGCGCCGTCACGGCGCTGGCCCTGCTGGTCACGCGCACCATGAACGAAGGAGTCAAGGAATGACCCGCACCGATCAACCGAGAGGCGTCCGTACCGACCCGAAGGGCAGGGTCCTGATCTCGGGGGCCGGCATTGCGGGTCCCGCCCTGGCGTTCTGGCTGAACCGCTACGGGTACGCGGTCACGGTGGTGGAGAAGGCGCCCGCGCCGCGTGGTGGCGGCTATCCCATCGACGTACGCGGCACCGCACTGGAGGTCGTGAGCAGGATGGGGATCCTGCCACGGCTGCGGGAGGCGCACGTCGACCTGCGCCGGCTGACCTTTCTGGACGCGGACGGCAGTGAGGTGACCTCCCTCCACCCGCACCATGTCACCGGCGGTGTCGCGGGACGGGACCTGGAGGTGCGGCGCGGGGATCTGTCCGACGCGCTGTACACCGCAGTCCGTGACGATGTGGAGTTCGTGTTCAACGATTCCGTCGACACCCTGGACCAGTTCGGCCCCGGGGTCGATGTCACCTTCCGCCGGGGCGGCAGCCGCACGTTCGACTTGGTGTTCGCCGCGGACGGTCTGCACTCGTCCACCCGGGAGATGCTGTTCGGTCCCGAGGAGCAGTTCCACCACTACCTCGGCTACTGCTTCGCGGTGTTCACCATGCGCAACACCTTCGGGCTCTCCCGCGAGACGGTGATGTGGAACAGTCCGGGCAGGGCCGCGGCACTCTACGCGGCGGGGGACAACGACGAGGTCCACGCGTTCTTGAACTTCGCCCAGCGGGAACCGCCGTTCGGCGCGTTCCTGGACCCGGAAACCCAACGGGACCTGGTCGCCGCGGCGTTCGCCGGCGCGGGATGGGAGGTCCCGGGCATGCTGGCCGCCCTGCGCGACGCGGAAGACCTGTTCTTCGACGCGGTGAGCCAGATCCGGGTTCCCCGCTGGTCCAGCGGCAGGGTCGCCCTGGTGGGCGATGCCGCGTGGGCGCCGTCGTTCCTCACCGGGCAGGGCACCAGCCTCGCGCTGGTCGGCGCCTACATGCTCGCCGCTTCCCTGGCCGACCGGGACCACACCGCGGGCTTCGCCGCTTACGAACAGGACACACGTGAGTTCGTGACCGTGAACCAGAACCTCGTCGCCAAGGGCGGTGCCACACTCTTCCCGACCACTCCACAGGCCCTGGAAGAACGCAACAACAGGCTGCGCAAGCTCTCCGCCGTTCCCTCCGGGAAGGGCCGGCCGGCCCACTCGGCCCTCACCCTGCCGCCCCGGAGGGTCTGATCAACGGCGGATCTGCCGGTCAAGGAGAGACGCCGCGTGAGTGAGAGGACGATCGAGCCCGAATCCGTGGAGGAGCCGACCGACGGGGGGTGCCGAGGGTTCCGGCGATGGTGGCGGACCGGGCGTCCTTCAACCTGATCGACAGCGAACGGCAGGTCTGGGCACGGGGCTTGGCCGCACTGCGCTCGGCGAGCGGGGACACGAAGTCGTGAGTGCCGCGGCCGGAGTCCGTGCGACCGCCTTGTGCAAGCGCGGGGCTGGTTGACCCGATCAGCCGTCAGTTCTTCTTCAGCTCCTCGGCGAGCATCACAAGGATGCCGCTGGGGCCGCGGAGGTACGTGAGCTTGTAGATGTCCTCATAGGTCGCCACACCCCGAAGCGGACGGCATCCGTGCTTTGCGGCTGTCTCAAGGGCTTTGTCGATGTCGTCGACTGAGAAGGCGACGCGATGCATGCCGATCTCGTTGGGCCGAGTCGGCTCCGACTCGATCGCCTCGGGGTGGATGTACTCGAACAGCTCAAGGCGACCGTGGCCGTCCGGCGTCTGAAGCATCGCGATGTGGGCGTGATTGCCGTCAAGGCCGACGGCGGTGTCGGTCCACTCACCACTGACCGTGTCACGACCGACGACCGTGAGGCCGAGGTCCGTGAAAAAGGAGATCGTTGCTTCGAGGTCGCGAACGGCGATGCCGACGTTCTCAAGTCTGATGGCCATGCGTCGCATGCTACCGAGCGGGCCGATCGGGTGTTTCCGGCAAGGACGCAACCGCGCACCGGAGCGACGTCCAGGAGGACCTCGCCGGGATCGTGGACGGCCCGGGGCTTCCGTCAGCCGTCGGAGATCCCGGCGAGGTTCGCCACACCGTAGATCCGGCCCTCACCAGCAGCTACCGCCGCGTCGATGACGGACCGGTCCTTGAGGCCACCGGGGACGGCGACGGCACTCCCGCCCCCTGCCCCTGTGGATCGAGCCGCAGATGGTCGGCCCGGATTCCGGTGTGGCCCGTGACCACGCAGGTACGCGGTATCAGCCCCGCGTCCGGGCGCCGTTGACAGAAGCCGGTGAGCATGCGGGATGGGCTGTGACCGTTCGTGGGCCGAGCGCCGGGAGAGGGGGCTCGGCCCACGGTGGCCGCGACCACGAGGGACCGGGGCCGGGGCCGGCGGTGGAGCGGGCTCAGGCCGCCTTGAGCAGCTCGGCGAGTTGTGTGGTGTCGATGAGGTGGGCTCGCGACGGGAACACCTTGTCGACCAGGACGCGGTGGACCTCGGGGTCGGTGTCGGCGATGCCGTCGGTCAGGACGAAGACGCGGTAGTCGCGGTCGGCGGCGTCGATGAGGGTGGACAGGACGACGCCGCTGGTGCTGATGCCGGAGAGGATCAGGGTGTCGATCCCCCGGTCGCGCAGCTGCTCGTGGAGGTCGGTGGTCGAGCCGGCACCGAAGCGGATCTTACGGACGACGATGTCGCCGTCGGCCGGGGCGATCCGGTCGTCGATCCGAGTCATGGCGTCCTCGTGGTGCAGCATCTTTGCCGCGGCGACACCGTTGAAGGTCTTGTTGGTGGCGGGCACGGACGCCCAATCGTCTTCGGTGAAGGCGACGCGGACGTAACCGATGGTGCCGCCCGCGGCACGGACGTCGGCGATCGCGCCGGCGACGCGCCCGATGAGCGCGTCGGCCTCCGGGATGCTCGCGGTGATCCCGTTCTGGAAGTCCATCGCCAGCAGCGCGGTACGCCGGGGGGCGAACTCGGGGAGGGCGGGGGTGGTCATGCGTGGTTCTCCTTGTGTGGCGTCATCGCCGGTCAGGCGATGTCGGTCGGGGTGTCGGTCGGGGTGTCGGGGTGGTCCGGAACGTCGTCCGTCGCACCGTGCTTCTGCCGGCCCATCAGCCGGCGGTCGAGGGCGGTCAGCAGGAGCACGGCCGTGCCTGCCAGGACCAGGACGAGGCCGAGGGAGTGCAGCCCCTGGTCGCTCGCGCCGTCGCGGAAGACGATGCCGCCGATGACGGACGAGGTGATGGTGCCGAGGTGGCCGAAGGTCCGGAACAGACCGGAGGCGGTGCCGATCTGGTCGGGCGGCGCCGCGAGATAGAGGGCGGTCTGGTTGCCGACCGTGGTCGCGGCTGAGGTGACGCCGAAGACCAGGGAGACCAGGACGATCATGATCGCCGGGCCGGTCGAGGTGAGCAGCATGATCCCTGCTGAGCCCACCAGCATGCTCAGGGCGGCGGCGAGCAGCGGCCCGCGCACCAGATTGCGGCGGGCCAGCGGGTGCGACAGGAGCGCGGAGACGGCGCCCATCGGCAGTAGCAGGAGGCCCGCCTGCACTTCGGAGAAGCCGTGCGCGGCCTCCGTCCACTGCGTCATGCCGTACATCACGGAGTAGACGCCGAGGAGGGTGAGGGCCTGCCGGAGGTAGGTGCGGGCGAGGGCGCCGTTGGCGGCAAGACCGCGGAAGTCGAAGAAGGGCGCACTCCTGCGCAGCTCCCACCGGACGGTCGGCGCGGCGGCCACGACGAAGACCGCGAACGCGATCCACGCGGGGTGGGGCAGGCCCATCAGGAAGACGACAAGCGCGGTCATGGAGATGGCGAAGCCGAGGATGCCGAGGAGGTCGATCCGGTCGGCGACGGTGCGCAAGCGGCGGTCGGCCCGGTCGAGCGGCGGATCCTTGGGGAGCCGGCGCAAGGCCATCACGAGGGCCACCGCGGTGACCGGGAGATTGACGAGGAAGGCCGAGCGCCATCCTGCGGCGCCCACGAGCAGCCCGCCGATCGGCGGGCCGACGGCGGCGGTGGCCATGCCCGCGATGGCGAGGCCGCCGAGAACCCCGCCCGGCGGGGCATCCATAGCGGCGTCCTCGGCGCGGCGCCGGATCATGACCATGGCGCACGGGAACGCCGCCGAGGTGCCGATGCCGATCAGTACGCGGGCGACAGTCAGCATCGCGAGGTTCTGGCCGAAGCCGCCGATGGCGCCGCCGAGCAGGACGAGGACGATGCCGGACAGGAAGATCCGTCGCGGACCGAGCGCCTCCGCCAGTTTGCCCGCGGTGGGTTGCGCGACCGCGCTGGCCAGGTACAGCGAGGAGACCAGTACGGCGGTGCTGCCGATCGGGACGTTCAGGTCGGCGGCGATGGGGACCATGGCGGTCGCGACGATGGAGCTGTTGATCGGGTTGAGGGCCGAGCCCACGTACAGCGGTGTGGTGAACGGCCAGGCGAACGGCTTGCGGCGCGGATCGCGGGTCGCGGGGTCGGCCCGTGCGGGGGCCGTACTCATCGGGCGCCGCCGCTCCCGCCGCCGTCCTCGGTGGGTTCCCGGTCCAGGTCGGCCGAGGCCAGGCGTTCCAGCAGTTCGATGGCCTTGTCCAGGTCCTCGCGTTCGTCGGGGGCGACGAGCCGGTCGACGGCCCGCGTCAGGAACTCGGCACGGCCCGCGAGCAGCTTGTCGACCAGATCGGTCGCGGACGGATTGGGGCTCATCAGTTTCTTACGGCCGTCCGCGGGGTCGGGCTCGCCGCTCACGAGCCCGGCGGCCTTGAGCACCGCGAGGCTCTGCGCGATGGACTGAGCGCTGACGTGCTCCAGTACGGCGAGCCGGGCTGCGGTGACGGGTCCTTCCCGTACCACGGTCGCCAGGACGGAGAGCTGCGTGGTCGTCATGCCTATCGCGTGTTGCCCCGATTCCGCGCGCAGGCGGGCGCGGAGGCGTTTGATCGCGTCATTGAGGCGCTGCGCCGCCGCAGCGGAGGACTGCGGAGTGCGGTCTGCGTTCATGATTCAACGATAAAACTCCACAAGTAACTTGTCAAAGTTGCTTGTGAAGTAACCGGAGGCCCGGCCCGGCGTGCGCCGCGACGACGGTCATCCACTGCCCGAAGCCGCCCCCGCCTGGGGATCGTCCTTGTCCGGTGTCCACAGCTGAACGGGCGTGAGGCCCTACCCAACCCGAACCTGGGATCGGCTCAGAGGCTGCCAGGGCGGACCAGGCCCGTCCTCTTCACCCCGGACAGGATGGGAGTGACCTCAAGCGTGGTGATGTGTTCGAGGCCGCCGATGGTGACGCTCAGGAAGTGGTAGAGCGCGTCGAGGTCGACAGCCGCGACGGCCACGAGGAGGTTGGCGGGGCCGGTGGTCGCCGTGGTGAAGCGGACCTGCGGGTGGCGGCTGAGCTGTCGTCCGGTCTCCTCCAGTCCACCGGGTGCGACGGTGAGCCACAGGAGTGCCTCGGCACGCACACCGAGCCGGGCGAGATCGACTTCGGTCGCGAGTCTGAGCACCTGCCCGCCGACGAGTGTCTCCAGACGTCGGCGGGCGGTGAGGGCGGTGGTGTCGGCGCGGCGCGCGAGGTCGGTGTAGGAGGCTCGCCCGTCCTCGATCAGCGCGGTGATCAGCCGGTGGTCGACGGGCTGGAGGGCAGGGCGGGTGAGTGGTTCGGGCATGTCCGGCCGCAGGCTGGTCAGTTCGGTCTCCGTCAGCAGGCCGCCGCTCCAGTCGAAGGCGGCCGGAAAGACCCGTAGCAGAACGTGCGAGGTCCAGGACTGGACCGCGGGGGTGGCGGGCAGGTCGCGCAGCAGCAGGTTGTTCCGGGCGTCCGGTCCGTCCAGGTGCAGGACGGTGCAGATCTCGTCGCCGCCGCCCAGGACGTCGACCCAGATGGTGTCGGGACGGCGGGCGAGGGTGGC
This sequence comes from Streptomyces sp. NPDC056161, assembly GCF_042268025.1. Taxonomy (NCBI): domain Bacteria; kingdom Bacillati; phylum Actinomycetota; class Actinomycetes; order Kitasatosporales; family Streptomycetaceae; genus Streptomyces; species Streptomyces sp. NPDC056161. The sequence continues at coordinate 89,076 of NZ_JBHJUV010000018.1, read as the reverse complement.
GGCAATGGCGCTGATCCGGTTGGGCCGGCATCGGATGCGCAGGGCCAGCGGAATCGACTCGGGGAAGTGCACGGGGTTGCGTACGGCCGTGGCGCGCAGCGTGCCGTCGCCGAACAGGGGTGCCGCACGGCGTACGACGGTGCGCTCCGAGAGGCCCAGGGCACGGCCGACCGTGCGCCAGGAGGCGCGCGGAGCGGCCAGCATCGCGGCGGCGATCCGGCCGTCCGGTTCATTCAACTGGTGGCGTACTTTCTCCACAATTCAAGATCGTATGTCTTTGTTCCTCGATTCGGCTGGTCATATCTCGCTCAGATCTTCTCTCCGGCCTAGAAAAGTCTCATCGCGATCGAGACGAGAGAAAGCAGGTGAGCGCGATGGCCGGTATCGAGCACACGGTCGTGGACACCGACCGGGGCAAGGTCAGGGGAATCACGGAGGGTGGAGCGGTCTCCTTCCGGGGAATCCCTTACGCCGCGTCGCCGGTCGGTGAGCTGCGATTCGCGCCGCCACAGGCGCACCCGGGCTGGACGGAGGTGCGGGAAGCGGCGCAGGCCGGCCCGTCCGTCCCCCAGGCGGCATCCCGGCTGGAGCGGGTGCAGGGACGGCGCGTGCCGGACTGGAACGAGGACGGCTGCCTGACCGTCAACGTCTTCACCCCGCGCCGGGCGCGCGAGGACGGCGCGGCCCGCCCGGTCCTGGTCTGGTGGCACGGCGGCGGCTTCACCAGCGGCTCCGGGGGCTGGGACTGGTACGACGGCGGCCGCCCCGCCGCCCTCGGAGACATCGTCGTCGTCACCGCCAACTACCGTGTGGGACCCCTGGGTTACCTCTACCTGCCGGAGATCGGTGCGGCCAACCTCGGCCCGCAGGACCAGGCCGCCGTTCTGCGCTGGGTGCAGAACAACATCACCGCCTTCGGTGGCGACCCGCGGGCGGTCGCCGTCGGCGGGCAGTCCGCCGGAGCGTACTCGGCTCTGTCGCTCGCGCTCGACCCCGAGACGAACGGGTCCATCACGCGGGTGCTGCTGGAGAGCGGCCCCTTCGGCCTGAAACCGCAGGACCCGCACCGAGCCGCCGAGAACGCCGACGCCTACCTGCGCCTGCTGGGTGTCCCGGCCGGTGCCGATCCGGCGAGGGCCCTGCGCGCCCTGTCGGCCAAGCAGTTGCTGGACGCCTACGGCCGGCTCTCCGCGCAGCTCGCGGCTCCGGGCGACGTCGCCCCGCCGATGTATCCGGTCCTCGGCGCCCCCGGCATGCCACGTACCTGGCAACAGGGCCTCGCCGAGGGCGCCTTGGAGGGAAAGCCGCTGCTGATCGGCACCACCCGTGACGAGGCGACGGCGTTCTTTGCCTTCGACCCCCGCATCCAGACCCTCACCGATGCCGCCGCCCTGGATGTGCTCTCCGTCCAGGTCGGCCGGCAGGCCGCCCAGGACGTCTACCAGCAGCACTCCGCCCGGCTCCCGCAGGCGACACCGGCGCAGGTCTTCACCGCGGTGCAGACCGACGGCCTCTTCCGCGACGGCTCGCTGGAGATCGCCGACCATCACGCGGCCGGCGGCAACACCACCTACGTCTACCAGTTCGACCACGCCCCTGCCGAGGACCGCTACGCCTTGGGCGCCACCCACTGCGCCGAACTGCCCTTCCTCTTCGGCACCTTCGACGCCTACCCCGACAGCCCCGTCCTCGCCGGGGCCGACGACACCCGGCGTGCCCTTGGCCGCGAATTCGCCACGCGTCTCGCCGAGTTCGTCACCGCGGGGACGGCCGGTGACTGGCTGCCCTACGCCCCCGCAGCCGCCGCCCGCATCCGCCACTTCGGCTGAGGGACTCAGCCGTCATGAAGCACGCCGGCGTCCCGCGGACGCGGGGCGCCGGCCATCGCGTACGGCGGGAGTCGGTGGACAGCGGATGGGAACGCCCCGCGCGGTGTCGCGTGCGGCGCGCGAGCACGGGTGCCGGCAGGGCCCGCCGACGAAGGCGGCAAGTGTGTTGCGGGCGCTCGCTCCCGGCGGGTGGAGCGTGGCGCGGTGTTCAGTGCAGACCTGGCCGCATCGTGATCACGACCTTGCCGTGGACGTGACGTCCGGCTTGCAGTGTCACGGCATCACGGATCTCCTCGACCGGGAAGGTCGCGGCGATCGGTACGGTGATCGCGCCGGCGAGGATCGCGTCGCTGATCCGCTCCATGGCGTCCGGGCTCGCGTCGAAACCACCGGTCGTGCGGACGCCGCCGGGAGGACGGGGACCCGCGGCGATCGTGGAGATCCGCTCAGGCGGGACGCCGAGCGCGAGCGCGGCCTCGGCCGTCTCGGTGCCGAACAGGTCGGCCGCCGCGGTCACGCCCTCCGGAGCCAGCGCCCGCACCCGGTCTGCCAGTCCGGGGCCGTAGGCCACGGGCTCGGCACCGAACTGGCGCAGGAAATCGAACGTGCCCTGCCCGGCGGTCCCGATCACTCTGGCGCCGGCGAGCTGCGCGAGCTGTACGGCGAACACGCCCACACCGCCCGCGGCGCCGCCGACCAGGACGGTGTCGCCGGACCGCAGGCCGATCGCCGCCAACGCGGCGGCGGCGGTCATGCCGGCCACCGGAAGCGTGGCCGCCACCTCGTCGCTGATGCCCTCCGGCGTGCGCCAGAGCGGCTCGGTCGCCCCAGTGGGTGTCCTGACCACCACGAAATCGGCAGCAGCCCTCCCCTGCGCGCCACCGTAGACACGGTCGCCCACAGCGAAACCCGTGGCCGAGGCGCCGACCTCGTCGACGACCCCGGCGAAGTCGTACCCGAAGCCGGACGGCACGCTGATGCCGAACTGGGCCGCGACCTCGGGCTGCGAGGCAATGATCCAGTCCATGGGATTCAGGCCGGCGGCCGTGACACGGACGCGGACCTCGCCCGGCCCGGCATGGGGTTCCGGAACCTCCCGCAGCTCCAGTACTTCGGGACCACCGAACGTCTCGTGGACAACAGCCCGGCTCATGAGTACTCCCAACGGACAATGTGACGGGACTTGGTCCTATGACCATACATGGGCGACGGCACCAAGTCCCGTAGCATGTCCCCATGGCCCGCTGGCAACCCCACGCACCCGAGCGACTGTTCGTCGCTGCCCTTGAACTGTTCGAGGAACGGGGCTACGAGAACACGACAGTCATCGAGATCACAGAGCGCGCCGGACTGACGAAGAGCACCTTCTTCCGGCACTTCCCGGACAAGCGAGAGGTGCTCTTCGGCGGGGGCACGATGACCGGACTGCTCGTCGACGGGATCGACACGGCACCGGCCGGGGCCGGCCCCCTCGAAGCGGTGGCGCATGCCCTGGACGCGATCGGCAGGGAAGCCTTCACCTCCGATCGTCGCGAATTCAGCGCCCGGAGGTCGGCGGTGATCGCCGCCAACCCGGAACTGCGTGAACGCGAGGCACTGAAGGAACTCGGCCTCATCGCATCGATGATCGACGCACTCAAGCGCCGCGGGGTTCCCGACCTGACCGCACGCGTGGCCGCCGAGCTGGGCGCGCTCGCCTGGAACATCGCCTACGAGCGCTGGAAGGACACGGCCAACCGCGAGGACTTCGCTGAACTCGCGCGCCGGACACTCACCGAGGTGCAAGCGGCCAGCACCTTGTGCTGACGGCGGGCTCCCGGCACAGACACGTTCCCGCAGCCCGCATCCGCGCAGCCCGCCGCCCGTCAGGGCGAAGGGGCACTCCTCGCCGCACCGGCGGTGCGGCGAGCCTTTTCAGCGTGGTCGCCGATCGGGGTGGGGCGAAGGCGACGTGAGGGCCGGGGCCGCAACGGACAGGGCCCCGCGCCGTTGAAGGAAGATGCGACCTTCCGCAGATCCCGCACCAGCGCCAACCGCATGACCGTCACCACCAGGGCCGTCCGCACCCTGGAGTGGCGACGCTGAAAATGCTCACTGCTTGTATTTCTTTACTCACTTTTACCCCTTCGGTGAGCAGGAAATTTGTGTTACTCATGAGATGTGCGGTGCGGGATCTCGTGACCTGACCGCACGGACTCGGGAATAACTTCCGGCATGTGTCGGAGCCAGCGAGCTGGGTGAGCTGCATGGACCCCACACCCTCCTCTTCCTCTGCTTCACCGTTCGACATGGTCAGCGGCGCCCTGGCGGATTACATCCCGAGGGCGGCCGGAACGACGACAGCCCATGGTCCTGCCGCTGCGCCGGGCGGGCACCACGCCCGTCGGCCCTCGGGTACCGACCAGGAGACCGCAGGCCGGGAACAGATCCTCGGGGCGGTCATCCTCGACCGGGATCTGAGGATCGTCAGCTGCAATCTGGACGCCGCCCCTTTCACGGGGGTGGCTGTCGCGCCGGGGGACACATTCGCCGAGCTGCTACCACCCGAGGACGTACCGACGGTGATGAGGCGGTTGCAGAGGGTCATCGAAACGCGGGAGGCGCATGTCGCACGGGTCCAGCGCCTGCGGCGGGACGACGGGACCGAACTGGTGGTCTCGATGAGCATCCTCCCGGCCGCGCCACCGCAGGAAGGTCTCACGGTCTCGCTGATCGCCATGGCCAAGCGGCTGCACCTGTACGCTGCCGCGACCGCGATCGGGACGTCATTGGACATCGGGGAGACCGCGCAGTCCCTGGCCCAGTCCCTGCTGGCATGGGGTGACGTAGCCGCCGTCGACCTCGACTACGCCGTATGGACGGGCGAGGCGGTCACCGAGCAGGCGCAGGACCGCATCCGGCTGCGCCGGGCGGCTCTGGTGCCGGACCGGGCTTGGCCCGCGGGATACCTGACTCCCGGGGACAACCTTCCCCGCGAGGCGAGCCGCCTGCTGGCCGGTGCGGTCATGCGCGACGACGTGCCGCAGGCCATCGTCATTCCCGACCGTGCGGCGATCGAGCGGGCACTCGACGATCCGCAGTTGGTACGCGCCCTGGTACCCGGCGACCGGCCGGTGAGTGTTGCCTGCATACCGCTGGTCGTGGAAGGCCCGGAAGGCACGCCGGGGCCCATCGTGCTGGGCATGACGGAGGTCTGGCGACGGCCGGAGCGCCTCTTCCGCGATGGTGAACTGCTCGACCTGCAGGAACTTGTGGCCAAGACCGCCCGCCACGTGGACCTGGCCCGCCAGCATCAGCGTGAGCACGCCCAGGTCCTGGCACTGCAGCGCCGGCTGCTGCCACGGGCCGGCAGCGACACCATCGAGGTCGCCAGCGTCTACGAGCCCACCACTCCCGACAGTGCGGGCGTCGGCGGTGACTGGGTGAACAGTTTTCCGCTGCCGGGTGGCCGTACCGCGCTGGTGGTCGGTGATGTCGTGGGGCACGGCCTCGGTGCCGCGGCGGCCATGGGCCAGTTGAGCGTGGAAGCCCGCGCGCTGCTGTCGGCGGGGATGGACCCCGGGGAGGTGCTGGAGCGTCTGGACGAGACGGTCACGCTCCTGGACGACACGGACGCGGGGCTGGCGGCCGGATACAGCGCGCTGGGCTCGACTTGCTGCATCGCGGTCTACGATCCGGTCGACCACCGGGTGGTGATGTCCAATGCCGGCCACCTTCCCCCCATCCTCATCCGTCCCGACGGGTCGGCCGACACACTCTCGGCGCAACCGCATCCGGGCCTGGGGGCCGTGTTCGCTGTGCGGGAGCCGTTCGATGTGCACGAGTTCGCCGCGCCACCCGGCTCGCTGCTCGTCCTGTACACCGACGGCCTGGTGGAGGATCCGGCGGCCTCGATCGACGACGGCATCGGCCGACTGACGGACGCGGTGCGCGAGGTGCATCCCTGGGACGATCTGCAGCAGGCCGCGCGTCGTGTGGTCGCCGGTCTGGCCCCGCAGGGACGCCTGCGCGACGACGTGACCCTGCTGCTCGCCCGTATGGCCGGTCGTCGCAGCCGGGACACCGCCACCTGGCACCTGCCCGCCCGCGACGACACCGCTGCCCGCGCCCGCGTCCTGGCCTCCGCCCTCCTGCGGCGATGGCACACCAGCGACCAGGCCCGGGGCGCGGTGCTGCTGGTGATCAGCGAACTGGTCACCAACGCCGTCCGGTTCGGCACCGGGCCCGTCACGGTGCGGCTGGTGCGGTCCGGGAGCCGCCTGTCGTGCGAGGTCGGCGACACGGGCAATGGCCGACCGCGCCTGCGCCGCGGTGAGCTCCTCGACGACAGCGGGCGGGGTCTGCACGTCGTCCACAAGCTCACCACACGCTGGGGAGTTCGGTGGACCGACACCGGCAAAACCGTCTGGGCGGAACTGGAGGCATAGCCCCCGCACCGGAATGAGGGGGTGGGCTGCGGCTACAGCCACTCCCCCTCCACGGCCGTGGCCGTCAGCCCGGGAGCGGCCGCGTACAGCACCGTGCGACGGCCCGGCTTCTGGCCGGCGTCGTGTGCGCGTCGCAGGATGTCGAACACGGCGGCACCGCCGCGGTTGCCCGTGGTGTAGCTGTCCCGGCTGTAGGCCAGAAGGCCCGTCGGCCACCCTTCGGGCATCGTCTGTTCCATGTATTCCAGCACGCGCGTTCCACCGGGATGCGCGAGCAGCAGATCGGGATGCCACGCGTGCGGGTCGTCCTGGTGGCGTACGCGCAACCACTTCCACATCGCCGCGACCGTCTCCTGTACCGCACGCGGCCCCCGGCGGTCCATCACGAAATGTGTGCCGTCGTCCCGAGTGTCCAGCCGGTGCAGGTCCGTGGTGCCGGGCAGGGTGTGGTGCCAGACCGCATCCAGCCGCAGAATCGATTCTTCTCTGGGCCGGCCCGTCACCACCACGGCGACGGCGGTATCCGCGAACAGCAGCCGGACGATCAGTGATTCCAGTGTGTCGTCGGCGGGCTGGTAGGTGGTGCTCAGCGCCTCCGATATCACGACCAGCACCACCCGGTCGGGGTCCGCGGAGACCAGATCGGCTGCCAGCGCCAGCGATCGGGTGCCGGCGATGCAGGCCCACTGGGTGGCCGGGAGCAGCAGTACGTCGCTCCGCAGCGGAAGCCGGTTGAGCAGGGACAGGTCGAGGCCCGGCAGGGCCGGGGTGGTGGAGTGACTGGTAATCAGACAGTCGATGTCGGCGGCATCGAGTCCGGCGGTCCGCAGGGCCCGGCGGGCTGCGCTCTCCCCGTACGTCTGCACGGCCGCCCAGGCGGACGCGGTGCGCTCCTGGACGGTCTGCGGCGCCGGTATCGCCTCCAGTGCCGCGATCGCGCGGTTGACCTCCTGGTCGGTGAACCCGCCGCGGGCCAGCGCCTCACGGGCCTGACCTGCGCCCGGAGTTCGTAGGCCGTTCTCGCCGCTGGGCGCTGTGGCTGTCTCCAGCGGCAGCATCCACCCGCGGGAGGCGATCCCCGTACTCGCGGCGATGCCGTCGATCCGCGGCAGCCACGGCGCCTGCGGATGCCGGCTTCGCACCTCCGCCAGGATCTGGCCCGTCTCCACGGCGTGTTCGCCGTGCACCACAACCGGAGGACACAAGTAGGCGCCCACAGTTCGCACCTCTCTCCGGAAGCCCAAGCGTGACGCGAAGTGTCTGAAACCTGCCTGATACAGCGGGCCGAAGTCAAGATGCCGTCATCGCACTTTACTTCGCACTCGGCCGCCCTTGGGCTGTATCACGAACGAACGACGTCATGCGGATTGCGTCCGACAGCAACGCGGTCGGCATGCTTGCCGATCAGTCCCGGGTCGTGCGACCGCCCAGCCCGGACCGTTGTCGCACGCGCGCCGGGGCGCCGCGGAGCGCCTTGGGACCCACGGTGGGTGTGCCGGTGCCGACGGGGCCTCACCTTCAGTGCAATTCATACGATTACGGGCGAAGAGTCGATTGAAGGGCCCAGCGGTACCAGTGCAACCAGCCCGCCGCTGCCCGGGCGGGGATGAAGACATCCGGATCGGCACCGTTTCCGTCAGCCGGTCGCCGGTGGTGTGGGCGATGCGGGGCCGTCCGGCCAGTGCGGGCCAGACGCCGGGCGAGGGTTCGGATCTCGTTGACGGGGTGTCGATCCAGGGGACGTCGACGAGTTCGTCGATGTGCACGCGGTGGCGGCCGGCGAACATCCGCGAGTACGGCCGCGTCGTGCTCATGGGCGGCGTCGGCATGCGCGGCGGCGACGACCTCGCCCTCCCCTACCCCTGGATCGTGCGCAACTCGCTCAGCGTGCGCGGACAGTGGCTGTACCCACGCACGGCGAAGGTCGGCATGATCCGCATCATCGCGTCGGGCGCACTCGACCTCGGCCCCGAACAGGCGCGGACCTTCCCCCTCGACGCGATCAACACCGCCGCCGAGCACACCGCCGCGCATCCCGGACCGTTCGACCGCACCGTCCTCACCCCGTCCGCCGGCTGACACCCCCGTCCGGGTCCCCGCTGCCCTGCCCCGGATCGCTCCTTGCCGGAATCAGCGCGTCCGGGGTATAGGTCTGTGGTCCAGGCGGTGCGAGATGAGTGGGGGGCTCATTGGGGCGGGGGCTGCGGCGCGTTCTCTTGCTGTTGTTCACTACTGCGCTGCTGTGCATGGTGCCCGGCACGTCCGCTCAAGCAGCGGACGACGAATGCCGCACCGGACAGTTGAAGTCGGCGCGCATCACCGCGTCGGTGCGCTTCAAGCACGAGGACGAGGACTACACCAGGGCCGAGGGGCGCCTCACGGTGAAGGCACCCAAGTCCTGGAGCCGGGCGGCAGATCTGCTGCTGAACGGGGACACGGAACGGTACCGGACGGCCATGCGGTGTCTGCTGCGTTATCCCGACGACCCCTTTCCGTACCGGGACACGGAGGGACGTACCGAACCGCCGGAGGTGGCCGTCGAGAAGAAGTGGGTGACGGTCGACCAGCGAGTCACGACGTGGGTCGTCAGTCTGCAGACCCGTGACTTCGGTCCCTGGCGCCTCACCCCGGGCAACCGGTTGTGGCACCTGGAGCTGATACGTGTGCCCGCCCTGGACGGGGCCTGGTGGCAGGAGGTCACCGTCGAGCTGGGCGGGCGGGCTGCCCGGAGCGTCTCCCCGGCGCCGGACACGGGTGCCACCACCAGGCTGACCTGGACCAGGGAGAAGGCGGGCAAGCCTCCCGCGGTATCGGTCACCCTGCAACCGCCGGCGGCCAAGGCATCGGCGGCACGCTGGAGCGAGGACCCCTGGTATCTCCTCGATTCGCTGGCCTGGCTTCCGCTGGACGGAGTGTTCCTCGCGCTGCTCCTGGTCACGGTGCGCGCGGTGCGGCGCGCGCCCGCCTCCACGCCACGCACCGACGCCGAAACACACACGGCCCGCAATCTGCTGGTCATCAGCTGGTTGGTGTTCGCAGTCACCGTCGTCCGGTCCTTCGACGACGGGCTGCTGAGCCACTTCGCCGGCCAGGGCACAGCCTTGTTCTGGACGGACCGGCACCGCACAGCCGTCCACTTGGGACTGACCCTCCTCACCGGGCTGGCACTGTGCGCCTTCGGCAGACCGGGACGGACCGCCGTCGTCCTCGTCATCGCCGCCACCGGATACGTGACCGCTGTGGCGTGCCGCCCCGAGTGGTTCGCGCTGCCCGCCCAGCTGTGGCTCGACTGGGAGAATTCCCCGGAGGAGGTGCGGTGGTTCCGGGAGAACTGGGCCATGGTCCCGTTCGCCGCGGCCTGCGCGTGCCTGGTCTTCGTCTGGCTGGTGGGTGCCACGGCCTCCCTGCTGCGGCTGTGGCGCTCCGCCGGTGCCCCGGCGCCCGGATGGCTGCGGGGCCGTTTCCCGCACGGTCTGCTGGCCGGGCTGGTCCTCGTATCGGTGGCGGTGTCCGCGGTGAGCGTGTGGACCGCGCAGAACCTGTGGGAGCACCAGAGCTGGCTCAGCAGGCGCGACGTGCACGAGGTCTACGGCCTGTGGCACGTGGCGACCCTGTTCAACGAGATACGGTGGTTCCCCTCCGACTGGCTGGACTGGTTCCACGGAACCTACTTCTGGTGGTGGGGCCCGTCCCTGGCGATCCTGGCCGTCCTGCGCGCCCGCGACAAGGCGGCCGTCCCGGCGGCCACTCTCCCCTCGCCGGCGGAACTGTGGACCCTGAAGGTGTTCTTCGTCATCGGCGTGGCGCCTTTCGCCGGCTGGTACGCCGGTGTTCCCCTGCCCCTGCTGCCCCTGCTGGCGCTCTGGCTCACCCTGACCGGCCTGCTCACCCTCGGCACGCGGCGCGCGGTCCTGTACCGGAAGCTGCTCCCGGGCCACCGGCTGCACGAGGTGGCCAAGGAGTCCGGCCGACGGCGACTGCTCAAGGCGGCACGGCGCCACCGTGAGCTGCACGCCCAGCTGCGCCGCCTGGAGCAGGGCCAACAGGACGCGGACCGCACCCAGTTGGAGCGCGAACTGGACCGGCTGCACCGGCTGCCGCACCCCTCCCCGCCGCCCGGCCTGCCGCACACCTGGATACGCCTGCCGCCCTCCATCGGCCCGGTGGAGCTCGCCCTGGCCTGGGGGCCGCGGACCACCTGGTGGGGCAATGCCTGCCGGGCGGCGTACTTCGCCGCGCTGATCTCGGCGCCCGCGGTCGCCATACTGACCTGGGCCGAACAAGTCCGCGGCGTTCGGTGGACCGACAAGTTCGTGCAGCGCTTCGGATTCGTCGAAACGGTGACGGCTGCGGTCTCCAATGAACTCCTCTGGGTGGGCGCCGGTTTCACGCTGGGCGCACTGTGGCGTGTGCTGCCCGGCCGACGCGGCCCCGCGCGCGCGTCCGGGCTGGCCCTCGCCTACGCGGCTCCGGTGCTCGTGCAGTGGACCGGCGGCTGGATCGTCGGCCAGCCCATCGGCACCTGGCCGCTCGACCTCAGCCTCACGCTGCTCGTCCTCACCCTGACCGGAGTCGCGATGGACATCGACACCTTCCGTGGGGAGAAGCACTACTGGCCCACCAGGGCGAGCATGCTGCTGTCCGTGTACCAGTGGCGGACTGCCTCGGTCCAGGTGGCGTTCCTCATCGGCCAGATCGTGGCACTGGTGACCATCTGGCAGCAGCTGAAGGGGAACGACCCGATGATCCTGATCGAGCGGAGTCCCAGTGAAAGCACGGGAGGCGACGGCTCCGGAAACTAGCGCGCCAACGCGACGATCGACGCCGACGTCAGGCTCGTCCACTCGGGCCTGTCGCGGAACCTGCTCCCGCGGACCGGGTGCACACCGGTCGGCCGGCCGCCGTGGGCAGCCGTTACGAACTGGCGGCCCAGACCGTGTCGCCATGCCGTGGGGGCGCAGGCGCGGATCGTACGGGTCCTCCTCACCGCCTCGGACACCACCGCCCGTGAGCGGCTGGCGCGCCGGGAGCTCGGCTCGGAGCTGGAACAGGAACTGACAGGCAGTGCCCGCAAGGCGCGGTTGCTGGACCAGGGCGTCCCCGCGGAGACGGTGCGGGTGGTGACGGACGGGAGGGCTGTCGTGGACATCGCGCGCGAAGTCGTCGTCGCCACCGGCTGGTCGGGGCCGTGTTCCCCGCTCAGGCCGTGACGGCACCGGCACGCCGGTCCGGAGGGGATCACGGCCACCGTTGGTCATCGGTGTGTGCAGGCTGAAGACCGGGCGGTGGCCGCAGGCCGCAGATCGGCTCCTGCCCGCCGGCAGCAGACGTATCGAGGCCCGGATGCGCTGCGCCGCGGGGGTCGCTCCTCCCGGGTGGAACCGCGCCGCCGCGCACACGAGTTCGTGGTCGGGCTGCCGTCCGACGTGTCTGACGGAGTCCTGGGCGGTCAGCTCCGGGCGGCGCGCGCGTTGCGTATGGCCCGGGTGACGACCGGTGGCAACACGTCGATGGCGACCCGGCGGACCCTGCTTCCGCGGCGGGACGCGGCTCGGGCGGGCGGGGCCGCGGGAGCAGGCGTCGGCGCGGGTGCCGGTTCCGGGGTCCGGGACGCCGACTCGGCGGCCCGCTCCGCATGCCGGGAGAGCGGGAAGGCGGGCGCCGGCATCTTCTTGGACTTCAGGCGGATGATCCGGTGCCCGGCGGCCTCCTGGACACTCAGGTGGCAGTCGGTCCGCTCCTGCGCCATGGCCAGCAGTTCCTCCTGGACCTGCTCCGGATCGTCCCAGGTGCCGTAGAGCTTCTGCGTGCTCAGGCAGACGGGCCGCAGGCCCCGGTTGAGCACGGCCTCCCAGGTGGCTATGGAAACGCCCGGTGTGTGCTCGGAGCGGAAGTCGTCGAGGACCACGATGCCGCCGGGCAGCAGCAGGTCCCGGGCCGCGCCTATGTCGGCACGCACGTGCTCGTACAAGTGGGAGGCATCGATGTGCACGAACCGGCAGGAACCGCTGTCCACCTCGCCGGGCACCAGGGAGCTGGGTCCTTGCAGTACGCGGGGGAGTTCGTCGTGGAAGGAGCGGTAGTTCTCCTCGAAGACGCGCCGGGTCAGGGCGCTGTACGACTTGACCGACTCGGCCCGGTTGGCGTCGTCCGGGGCATCGCCCTCGAAGAGGTCGCACACCGTGTACTTCTCCCCCGGCTGCCGGTGCCGGCCGGTGAAGATCGCGCTCTTGCCCATGTAGACACCGACCTCCAGGAGGTCGCCGTGCATTCCGGCGGCCTCCTGCCTGTTCAGGAACCAGTCGAAGAGAGTCTGGTCGAGCACAGGGAACCAGCCGGGCACGTCGTCGAGACGATGCGGCAGCCGTGTTTCTTCCTGGATGGTGGCCATACGGGAAGCACTTCCTCACTACGGAGCCTGTGTCTTGTCTGCAGAAAGCCTGTGGAGCAAGGCACTACAGTGCTCACCCCGAGAGGCAGTGCGAAACCCACGAAAAGACCAACGGTCGTTGAACTTTCGGCCACCCCACCCGCCTCGCAGCCGGGTACCCGGTCACGGATCCCACCGTCCACCCGCCGGCCTGCCGACGCCGGTCCAGCGCCGACCAGGACGGATACGAACCGGAGAGCGGGAACCACAGGAGTCCTCACACTCCCGACCGGGTGTTTCACACCTTCCGTACCGGTATGTCGCGCACGGCGCTCCAGGACGAGGCGAACCTGCGCCTTAAAGGCTGTGCAAACAATATGCTCGGGTGCAGGCGTGCGTCCCAAAACGGCGGGCGCCGGGTACACATGTCGTCACAGTTGGTACGGGAGAGTCTGTGCGTACGCGTTTCGCCGTGCTCGGGCCGGTCAGGGCCTGGCGCGGCGGCACGGAACTGGTCCTCGGGCCGCCGAAGCAGCGCGCCCTGCTCGCACTGCTGCTGACCGAGGCGGGTCATCCGGTCACCGTCCACGAGATCGTCGACGCCCTGTGGGGACAGGACCCGCCGGACACGGCCGTCAACATCGTCCAGCGGCACATCGGAGCACTGCGCCGACTGCTGGAGCCCGATCTCCCGGCCGGCAGCGAGTCACGCCGACTGCTGCGCGGCTCGGGCGGCTACCGACTTGAGGTGGCGGCGGACGATCTCGACCTGCTGCACTTCCGGGCCCTGCGGCAGCGGGCCGCTCAGGCCGGGGAACCGGTCGCCGCCACCGAACTGCTGATCGAGGCGCTGGCGTTGTGGCGCGGGCCCGCGGCCTCCGGCATCGCCGCCGCAGTGCGGTCCCACCCGGCGTTCACCGCCCTCGACGATGAACACCTGGCGACCGTCAAGGAAGCCGCCGAACTCGCCCTGGAGGCGGGGCCCGGCCTCGGCGCGCGGGTGCTGGTGACCCTGCGGCAGGCCGCGGCGCAGCACGCACTGGACGAAGGGCTCCAGGCCAGGCTGATCCTGATGCTCGCGGCCACCGGACACCAGGCCGAGGCCCTGGACGTCCACCGGACCGTACGCACTCGGCTCGCCGACGAACTCGGCGTACAGCCAGGCCCCGAACTGCAGACCGCCATCCAACGCATCCTCGGCGGCACCCTCGCCCTGCGTGCCCCGGCAGCGGCCCGGACCCCGGAATCCACCCGGACCACCGGGTCCGACGGGTCCGACGGGTCCGACGGGTCCGACGGGTCCGACGGGTCCGACGGGTCCGACGGGTCCGACGGGTCCGACGGGTCCGACGGGTCCGACGGTACGGCACGGACGCGGGCAGAGGCACGAACCGGCGCCCGCACCACGGTGCGTCCCGCCCAGCTACCCGCCGACCTGCCCGCCTTCACCGGCCGCCACACCGATCTCGCCCGTATCCAGCGCCTGCTGCCCGCCCCCGGGGAACCGGTACCGGCGGTGGTGATCAGCGCCATCGGCGGCATGGCCGGTGTCGGCAAGACGACGCTGGCGGTGCACTGGGCGCACAGCGTCGCCGACCGCTTCCCCGACGGGCAGCTCTACGTCAACCTGCGCGGCTTCCATCCCACCGGTTCGGTCATGAGCGCGGCCGAGGCGATACGGTCGTTCCTTGACGCGTTCGAGGTACCCGCGCAGCGTGTACCCGCGGGCCTGGACGCCCAGGCGGCGCTCTACCGCAGCCTCCTCGCCGGCCGGCGTGTCCTCATCGTCCTGGACAACGCCCGGGACACCGAGCACGTCCGTCCACTGCTGCCCGGAGGGCCCGGCTGCCTGGTCGTCGTCACCAGCCGCAACCAGCTCTACGGCCTGGTGGCCGGCGAGGGCGCGCACAGCCTGACGCTGGACGTGCTCAGCCATGAGGACTCCCGTGAGTTCCTGTGCCGCCGGCTCGGCGCCGAACGCGTCGCACGCGAACCCGACGCCGTCGCGCAGATCATCGCGCTGTGCGGGCGTCTGCCTCTGGCGCTGGCCGTCGTCAGCGCCCGTACCGCGGTCCATCCGGGCTTCTCGCTCGCCGCAATCGCCGCCGAACTGCGCGACAGCCAGGACAGCCTGGACGCGTTCGCCGGGGAGGCCCCTGCCGCCGACGCACGCAGCGCGTTCTCCTGGTCGTACCAGCTCCTCACCGACGAGGCCGCCCGACTCTTCCGGCTGCTCAGCCTGCATCCGGGCCCCGACTGCTCCGCGGCCGCCGCCGCCAGTCTGGCCGGACAGCACACCGGCCACGTCCGGCCGCTGCTTGCGGAGCTGGTCCGCGCCCACCTGCTCTTCGAGCCCGTACCCGGCCGCTACGGCAGTCACGAACTGCTGCGCGCCTACGCCGGCGAGCTGAGCCGGGCAACGGACAACGCCGAGGAGTTGGAGGCGGCCCGCTGCCGCATGCTCGACCACTACCTGCACACCACGCACATGGCCGACCGCGCGCTCGCGCCGAGCCGGGACCGTATCGGGCTGCGCCCCCACCTGCCCGGAGTGACCCTCCCGCGCCTGCCCGACCAGGCTGCCGCGGCCGACTGGCTGGAGAGCAACCGCTCCGTCCTGCTCGCGGTGATCGAGCAGGACGCCCGGCACGGCAGCGGCGAGTACAGCTGGCAGTCGGCCGCGACCCTGGAGCTCTACCTGGACCGCAACGGGCGTTGGCAGGAGCAACTCGTCGCCCAGACAGCGGCGTTGGGTGCGGCCCAGCGTCTGGGTCACATCCGTGGTCAGGCGCACGGGCACCGGGCGCTCGGCTTCGTGAGCGGCCGACTCGAACGATGGGACGAGGCCGACGCACACCTCGCGCGTGCCATGGAGCTGTTCGGCGAGACCGGCGACCGGGCCGGCCACGGCGGGGCCCACCGCTACGCCGCCTTCCTCGCCAACCGGCGGGGACGGCACGAGGAGGCCCTCGGTCACTACGCGCAGGCAAGCACTCTCTACCACGCGGCCGGACAGCACCACATCGCGGAGGGAAACATCGCCAACGAGGTGGGCTGGACACACATCCTGACGGGCAAGTACCAAGACGCCCTGGACCAGTGCGGCCGGGCACTCTCGGCCCACCAGCGGGCCGGCGACCGCAACGGCGAGGCCGCCGCCTGGGACAGCCTCGGCTACGCCCACCACCACCTGCACGAACACGACCGGGCGCTCACGTGCTACGGGCATGCGCTGCGGCTGTACCGGGAGATCCGCGACCACTATCTGGAAGCCGACACCCTGGTCCACATGGGCGACACCCACCATGCGGCCCGCGACGGCGCACGGGCCGCACTCGCCTGGCGCGAAGCGCTCGACATCCTCACCCGGATCGACCACCCGGACGCCGCGCACGTCCGCGGCCGGCTGAAGGATGTCGCGGTGCCCGGTCCGTCCCCGCACGGCTGACCATCGGCGTTACGGAGGCGGCTCCCGGCTGCGCGCTCCGCCCTGCCAGGAGCCTTCGGCCATGCACAGCGCCGTCCCGTTCTGGCACGACGTCTGCGGGCGCCGGGCTGGTCGGCCCGGCGCCCGCAGGTCACAGCCGCTCCGCCGTCAGTGCCCCGTTGAAGGGGCGCGGTGCAGGTAGGCGCGGTCGATCGTCTGCCGGACGCTGTCGCCGGCGGCGTCCGTCGCGGTGACCCGGAGCGTCACGAACGCGTCCTGGCGGACCGAGGAGGGGCGTTCGACGGTGGCGGTGAAGTCCGTACCGCCGCCGTGCCGGCCCGTGCGGGCCGTGGTCCAGGTCCGCCCGTCGTCGTACGACGCCTCGACCTTGAGGGACACCCCGCGCGGGGCGGCCACGCCGTCCGGCATGCGTACGTCGAGATCCACGCTGTGCGACCGTCCCGGGCCCACCGCGTTGCGGGCGTCCACGGGCACGGCGTAGTCGACCTGGAGCAGGGGCAGCAGGGCGGTGGTCGCCGCGGTGTCCGAGGTGAACGTCCAGGATGTCGTGGTGCCGGTGCCGAACTGCCAGTTGGCCGAGGTACGGGCGGTGGTCAGGTCGAGCCGGTAGTCGGCCTTGCCCGCGGGCACCTCGAAGTCGCCCCACGCGCCGCTGTCGGACTCCGCGACGCGCCGGCCGTCACGGTACAGCTCCGCTCGGGTCACGTCGCTCGCGTCGCCCACCGCGGACGTTCCCGCACCGCCGCTTCCCCAGGCGTCCCTCTCCGCGTACGACCAGTGGCCGGTGTCGGAGTCGGTGAACTCCGGGATGTGGAACGACAGGGTGTCGCCGTTGCGCACCGACGCGGGCCAGCCCGTCACACCACGCGGGATCGACGGCCGTACCGGAGCCGCGAACCACCTTTCCGTGGCGCGCTGTCCGGGCTTGTAGGTGTGGGCCGCGTCGTGCATGCCGACGCCCAGCTCGACGTCCGGGTCCATGACGGTGTCGTGGTGCACGGTGTGGCGCCACAGCGTGTCGCCGGCCGTCACGTATTCGACTCGCTCCTGGCCCGTGGGTACGTCACGGGTGTACTGGTTCCAGGCCGTGTCCTGGTAGGGCCGCCATCCGAAGCGCTGCTCGCTCCCCCAGGACGAGGCCCCGGTACGGGTGTAGGTGGCGCGCACCACCGCGCTGTTGCGGTCGGAGACGGTGTGGACCAGGTGTTCGGGGATGCGCTGCTGGGACACCTGCATCACGTCGTACAGGTACGGGCTGCGCACGGTGCCGGAGAAGTCCACCGCGGTGGTGCGCTGTCCGGCGCGCCTGAGCAGGTCGGTGCCCTCCGACGTGCCGGCCCGCATGACGGGCAGGGGCAGGCGGTCGCCCTCCGGGTGCCAGCGCGTCCAGGGGTAGAAGCCCTCCGGCATCACCAGCATCAGCGCCTTGGCCCCGGCGTCCGCGGCCGTCTGCGCGAGCGCCCGGTCGTCGCCGTAGTCGTAGCGGATGACGGCGAGCTTCCCGCGCACGTGGGCGGCCTTCAGGTCGTCGGCGGTGCCCGCGCCGGCGTCCACCGCGGTCAGCCGGGCGCCCTTGTCGTCGAAGACCTGAGAGGTCGGCAGGTAGTACGGGGTGAAGGCCGAGGAGGTGCCGGACACCTTCGCCCGCAGCTGGGGCGCCGTCATCTGCCAGCGCGAGGCGAACTCGAAGGTGCCGTCGGTGACCTGGGCCGTGGGGCTGACGTAGATCCGCTTGGCGATGTCGAAGAACATCACGCCCTGGATCAGGCCGTGGCCGTCGATCTTGCGGTACGTCTGGTAGCTGAGGATGCCGCGTTGCTCGGCGGGTCTGGGCGTGCGGATCTGCACCTCGGTGACCTTGGCGGCATCCAGCGTCACCGTGGTGTCCTTGGCGACCGTCACCTGCGGGTTGATCAATTCGACCAGTTCCTGGCCGTCCGCGGCGTCGTTCAAGGAGCCCTCGTCGACCTGGTAGGTGCCGTCCTCGACGACGGCGACCGCGGGGTCGGTGCTGGTGTACGGGACGAAGCCGTCGGCACCCCAGATGGTCGGCAGCCGGCCCGGCAGCACCTTGCCGTCGCGGTCGCGGACGACCACGGTGAGCCGGTGCAGCGGCGCGTGCACGGCCAGGGAGAGCGTGGTGTGGGCGAGGACGGTGCCGTCGGCGCGGGTCGCGGTGGCGTAGCCGTAGTAAGAGCCTCGTGTGGCGTTCTTCGCGTCGATGCTCAGCGGCACGTCGGCAAAGGCGCCGGGCGCGAGGTGCACGGTGTCGGCGTCGGGCGTGACGACACCGGCGGGCAGGGCGATGCCGTCGGAGTTCGCCAGGGCGACGGTCAGCTTCAGGTCGACGGGCTGGTCACCGTTGTTGGTGTAGTGCAGGACCGCCGTCTGTCGCTGTCCGGCGGAGCCCACCTGCACGGCCGGCAGGGTCACGCTGCCGGTGGCCGTGACCGCGCCCATCGCGGCCGCGACGTCGATCCGGCCACCGCCCTGCGCCGTCACTTTGGTTCCGGTCACGGTGTGCGCCGTGCTGACCAGCGCGTCCTTCAGCTGTTGCCCCGTCCAGTCGGGGTGCTGCTGGGCGAGCAGCGCGGCGGCACCGGCGACGTGCGGGGTCGCCATCGACGTACCGGACGCGGCCGTGTAGTTCGCGTCGACCGGGTCGCCCATCGTCGTGCCGGCGGCGCGCGCGGCCACGATGCCGACACCCGGGGCGGTCACGTCCGGCTTGACGGCCTTGTCGCCGAGGCGGGGGCCGCGGCTGGAGAAGGGGGCGAGGGAGTCGTCGCGGTCGACGGCGCCCACGGTCAGCGCGGCGTCGGCGGCGCCCGGCGAGCCGATCGTGGTGTCGCCGTTCTCGCCGGCGTTGCCGGCGGCGACCACGAAGAGGGTGTCGCCCGAGGCGGAGAGTGTGTCGACCGCCTGGCTCATCGGGTCGGTGCCGTCGGACGGGTCGTCCGAGCCCAGGCTCATGTTGACGACCTTGGCGTGCTCGGCCGCCGCCCACTCCATGCCGTCGATGACCTGCGACTCCGAACCGTAGCCGTCGTCACCCAGCACCTTGCCGATCAGCAGGTCCGACTTCGGCGCCACCCCCTTGCGGGAGCCGGAGGACGCCGCGCCCGTGCCGCCGACGGTCGACGCCACGTGTGTGCCGTGTCCGAAGTGGTCCACGGTGTTCGAACTGCCGGAGAAGTCCTTGGACTTCGCGATCCGCCCCGCCAGGTCGGGGTGCGTGGCGTCCACGCCGGTGTCCAGCACGGCCACCTTCACACCCTGGCCCTCGTATCCCGCCTTCCACGCCTCCGGC
The DNA here is from genome assembly GCF_042268025.1 of Streptomyces sp. NPDC056161. Lineage (NCBI taxonomy): Bacteria > Bacillati > Actinomycetota > Actinomycetes > Kitasatosporales > Streptomycetaceae > Streptomyces > Streptomyces sp. NPDC056161. The sequence continues at coordinate 69,692 of NZ_JBHJUV010000018.1, read as the reverse complement.
GCGTTGATCTGCGCCGTACTGCGGTCCAGCACCGGGGACACCCTGCCGTCCAGCCACACTCGCGGGGTTGCCGCGACGCGGGCGGCGCCCTGGGCGGTGCCCGGGGTCAGCGTCTTCCAGAAGGCGCCGAGGTCGTCGTCCGCGACCCGCAGCGACCGCGCGTCGATGCTGTCCAGGGTGCGCTCGGGGGCCGACGCCACGTTGAACGCGGCGACCCGGTCCGCGACGGCGGCCGCGGCCTTCTCACTCGTCGCGGTCGTCCGGGCCGTGCCGGAACGCGGCTCGGCGGAGACGATCAGCGGCAACGCCGATGTGGCCGCCTCGTCGTAGCCCTGGGCGATCAGGGTGGTGACGTCGAAGAGACGCCGGTCCAGCGTCCCGGCGGCGATCAGGTCCGCGGCGTCCGAGGGCAGCACCGTCAGGTCGCCGCCGTCCTCCTGGTACGTGCGGAACACGATCCGCTCGCGTCCCGGCCCGGGTTCCACCGACGCGGTGGTGCGGCCGTCGGCGGCGGGCGTCACCGTCACGCGGTCGCCGGTCACGAGCCGCACGGTCGCGGAGTGAGCCCCTGGTGCGGAGGCGGGTTCCGCCGCGCTCGCTTCGGACGTCTGCGCGGACGCGGACTGCACGCCCCCAGCGGTCAGGAGCAATGCTGTCGATATCGCCGCCGTCAGGCGGTTCCATGCCATCAGCCGAGCACCTTTCGTTCAGCGTGTGGTCACGAGTAATACGAAAGAATCCGCCGACGCCAGGGGCATGTCACGACCCTCAGGTGTCACAGCTGCGACTTGTCCCAACGGCGCCACGGCAACGACTTCGCCGGCGTTTCCCGCTCCCGGCCGTGGAGGCTCCGCTTCGCCGGCACGCCACGGGTTGCCGCTGACTCGGTCGCCGTCGACCTGACCGCGACGCAGGTCCTGGCGGACCTCGGCAGCACACGCGCGGCCGTCCGTCCGGGTCCCCGCGCACGGCTCGACCGCGCACGGCCGGCGTGTCGACTCGTCACCGCGCGCGACGGGAGTTCCACGACCACAACGTGGTGTCGACGACCGGCCGACCCGGATCGAACGAACGCCGGCAGGTCGTGGCAGGACTCATCAGCGAGCGACGTGTCGCGTTAGGGTTCGTCACGCGCCGATGTGCGGACTTGGGGCGGGTGCGCACCCGGCGGTGTGACGCGGTCGGGACAGCCCGCCCCGAATTTCTGTCGCTCGACAGGAATTCCCGGAAACCCCCGGGAATTCCTCCCCTGCGCCGAAGGCAGGTGCCGCCGTGACGACGACCGACGACCGTACTCTCGACGACCATTGCCTGGAGGCGTTCGGCTACCACCAGGAACTGCACCGCAGTCTGGGCCGGTACGCCTCCTTCGCCGCCGGGTTCTCCTTCATCTCGGTACTGACCACCGTCTTCCAGTTCTTCGCCTTCGGGTACGCGTCCGGCGGCCCCGTCTTCTTCTGGACCTGGCCCGCCGTGCTCGTCGGGCAGTTGCTGGTCGCGGCCTGCTTCGCGGAGCTCGCCGCGCACTACCCCATCTCGGGCGCCGTCTACCAGTGGTCCACGCGCCTGTCGAACCCGTCGTTCGGCTGGTTCGCCGGCTGGATCATGGTGATCGGGCAGGTCGTGGTGGTCTCGGCGGCCGCGCTGGCGTTGCAGATGGTACTGCCCGCGATCTGGCCCGGCTTCCAGTTGGTGGGTAGCGATCCGGCGCCGACGTCGGCGGACGGCGCGGCCAACGCGGCGGTGCTCGGCGTGATCCTGCTGTCGCTGACCACGGTGGTGAACATCGTGGACAACCGGGTGATGTCCGTGGTCAACCGGATCGGCGTGACCGCCGAGATCCTCGGTGCGGTCCTCATCGTCGTACTGCTGCTGACCCACGCCAAGCGGTCGCCGAGCATCACCTTCCACACCGCGGGCGGCGCCGCGAACGGCCTGTTCGGCGCCCTGCTCGTCGGCTCGTTCACGGCAGCGTACGTGATGATCGGCTTCGACAGCGCCGGTGAGATGAGCGAGGAGACCGTGAGCCCGCGGCGCACCGCGCCCCGCACGATCCTCGCCGCGTTGAGCGCCGCCGGACTGCTCGGCGGTCTGGTGGTCCTCGGAGGTCTGCTCGCCGCGCCCAGTCTCACCGACGGGCACCTGGGCGTCGACGGGCTCGGCTACGTCCTCACCAGCAGCCTGGGCGACGGGGTCGGCAAGGTCCTGCTGGCCGACGTGGTGGTGGCGATCGCGGTGGCGACACTCGCGATCCAGACCGCGGCCAGCCGGATGCTGTTCTCCATGGCCCGCGACGGACAACTGCCCTTCGCCGAGCGGCTCGCGAAGGTCAACCCGCGCACCGGCATGCCCAGCGCGCCGGCGACGGCCGTCGGCGTCCTGTCGGCGGCCCTCCTGCTCCTGAACTTCGCCTCCCCGGACGCCTTCCTGGCGATCGGCACCACCTGCATAGTGCTGCTGTACCTGGCCTACGCCATGGTCACCGGCCCCCTGCTGGTACGCCGGATGCGCGGTGGGTTCGCTCCGCTCGGCACCGACGAGACCGGCGCGCCCGTGTTCTCCCTGGGCCGCTGGGGCGTTCCCGTCAACGCCCTCGCCCTCCTCTACGGCCTGTTCATGGCGGTCAACCTCGCCTGGCCGCGGGCGGCGGTGTACGACCCGGCGGGCGGACACTGGTACTTCCAGTGGTTCACCGTGCTGTTCCTGGGAGTGACGGTGACCGCCGGTGCCGGGTACCGGCTGTACCGCAGGCGGCAGTCGACGACCCGCGACGTGCCGCGGCCCACCGTGCACGACACAGTCAGTCCGTGACCACGGAGGTGTTCAGGCCCTGGTCGTAGTGGTTGCGCGCGATCCGGATGTCCGAACTGCCGTGGAAGACGAACAGCGGGGAGGTGTACGGCGGGTGCTCCGCCCCGTCCAGCCGCCGGACGGTGTTGCCGGTGAAGGCGAATCCGCCGACGCTCTTGGCGTCGACGACGGTGATGTCACCGATGTCGAAGGAGTTGCGCTCGACGGAGATGTTGTGGTGCACCGGGTTCGCGGGGTCGACGACCTGGTTGGTCGGCTCCACGTAGATGACCGGACCGCTCGGTCGTGTGAACGAGTTCCCCCGGATCGTGAGGTCGGCGACCGGCCCGGACTCGTACCACTGGTAGGCGTCCGCCGAGACGTAGACGCTGGCCATGGACATCCCGTCGAAGCGGTTGCCGGTGATGAGGACGGGTTTGCGGGTGGTGATCAGCACACCGCGGGTCGGCACGTTGCGGAACACGTTGCCGGATATGACGACCGACGGGGTGGCCGTGATGTTCTCGGCGACCGTGCCGCCGGTCTCGACCCCGTCGGGAACCGGTCGGTCGAAGGTGACGGTCATCGTGGTCAGCGGCTTGTCGTGGTCCCTCCCGCTCGGCCCGTCGACCGCGGTCACCACCGCGTGCGCGTCCGCGAGCGGTGTCATCGTGCGCTTGGCGGCGAACTCGACCTCGTCACCCGGCGCGAACTGCGGGAATCCGGCGGTCTGCGGGTGTTCATAGGCGAGGGTGAGGGAGGACGGCCCAGGTTTCCCGACGACCTCCAGGTAGGTGCCGTGGATGTTGATCGGGTCGTCGTGCGGGCCGTCGAAGACGTTCCTGGTGAGGGAGACCTTGCCCTTGACGCCGGACATCTGCACGAAGTCCGCGAATGAGGCTGTCGACCGGCCGGACGCCGGGTCGGGCGCGAAGTTCACCTTGTCGATGGCGATGTTCTCGCTGAACTGCCCCACCACGCCGAAGGACTGTAGGTAGTAGGCGTTCATCGAGCGCATCGTGACGTTCTTGGACTCCCAGATGAAGGCGCCCGGCTCGGTCCGCTCGATGAGACGCATCTGGTAGACGAGCCCGGCGTCCGTCGGCCGGGCAGCGGTCGCGTAGTCGATCCGGATCCGGTGGCCGCCGAGGTCGGTGACCGCGGCGACGTCGTTGAACAGCGGGTTGTCTCCGCGCCAGGACCGTTGCGCCCCGGGGTCGTGGATCTGTGTGTACTGGAGTCCGTCGACACCCGACCAGTACGGCTGCCCGGTGGCCGGGCTGGTCTCGCCGAGCCAGGTGATGTGCGTGCCGTTCACCCGGTACGGGCTGGTGGCGGGGATCGACAGTACGCGGTAGGCGTGCCCGTCGGCGACCCCTGCGTCGGCGACGGTCGCGTCGATGACCTCGGGGGCCGCGTAGTCGAAGGAGAAGTTCGTGAAGGTCACATCGGTGGAACGGATCGACGCGAACGCGGTCTGCAGGCCGTGATAGACGAGCTCGGCTCCGCCGCCGTCGACGGTGACGTCGTGCATGTCCTCGACGAGCAGCCCGATCCTCTTGTCCCGGTAACGCTGGTCGGCGCCGACGGTGTTGGACACGTAGAGCTCACGTGTCTCGGCCCGTTCGGGGTAGAGCTGGTAGGTGCCTTTCGAGAAGACGATCCTGACCGGCCGGTCGACGCTCTTGGCGTGCCGCAGCGCCGCGGTGACGGCGGGCGTCGAGTCCGTACGGCCCGTGGGGTCGGCTCCGTAGGCGTCCACGTCGACCACCACCGGTGTCGCCCTCGGTGCTGCGGCGACAGGGCTGCCCACACCTGGGAGCAACGCCAGTGCGACCCCGAGAAACACGAACCGAGACATAGCCCCTCCGGAGCACACGTGACTCACGAAACATCCAATGCTTATTCGGAGTTCCGCCAGTTGCCCGGTCGGATCCTCTCGCAGAGTCTCTATAGATCCGATCTCTGGGTCAATGGTGTCGACGAGTGTTTGCACCTCATGCCGAGGGCCGCCAGGACTGCTACCGCGGGTTCGCGGTGGTCCACCGGTGGGTCGCCGATCCGTTTCCCGGAAGCGGTCCCTGACCGATCGGGCGGCCCCCTGTCGTTGGAGACCGCCCGGCCGGACCGTGTGGGTGCCGTGGCTCGCGTGGACCGAGCTGTCCTGAGCTGTCCTGAGCTGCCTGAGCTGCCTGAGCTGCCTGACACAGGCATTCCCATACACTGCCTAAATGAAATATTCTGCTCGTTTTTGGCGCCATACGGGCAGCCCCTGGGAGACGCTGGCGTTCCTGACGCCCTTGGCACTGACGGCCATCATCACCGTGCTGGCGTTTGTGACTCCGAGTCATCTCTACTTCAGCCGCTTCCTCTCGCTGGCCCCCGCGTTCGCCGCATCGGTGTGGCCGGTGGCCGGAACCGTGGCCATCGGTGTGCTCGCCGCTGCCCTCGACGCGGTGATCGCCGTGTCCACCGGCAACCTGGGGGAGATCACGCACACACACCTGTTCACCCTCGCAGTGATTGCCGGCGCCACCGCGGCGGCCGCCTACGCGAGTCACGTGCGCCAGCAGCGGGAGCAGACCCTCGCCGACGTCCGCTCCGTGGCCGAGACGACCCAGAAGGTCCTGCTGCGCCCCATGCCGCACCGTCTCGGCCGGTTGGACATCGAGGCCCTGTACCTGGCTGCGGCGGCCCAGGCCCGCGTCGGCGGCGACTTCTACGAGGCACTGGAGACGTCCCACGGCGTCCGGCTGATCATCGGAGACGTGCGCGGCAAGGGCCTCCTCGCGGTCGGCACCGCTTCAGCCGTCGTCGGCTGCTTCCGGGAGGCCGCGTACGACGAGCCGGACCTGGCGCGGCTGGCGCGCCGACTGGACGTGAGCATGAACCGCTACACGACGCTGTTGCCCGGCGAACAGACGGAGTACTTCGCCACGGCCCTGCTCGCCGAGATCCCCGACAACGGTGCAGCCATCGCACTCGTCAACTGCGGGCATCCGCCTCCGCTGTTGTTCCACGCGGGAACGGTCCGTGAGATCACCCCCACGGCGCCCTCACCGCCCATCAACATGGGCACACTGCTCGGCGAGGACTACCGCATCGATACCGTCCCCTTCACCGTCGAGGACCAGATGTTGCTCTACACCGACGGTGTCACCGAGACCCGCGACCTCGCCGGCGCATTCTTCCCACTGGTACAGCGTGCCGGTCGGTGGGACGTGGACTCCCCGTCCCGGCTGCTGGAGCAGTTGCACGAGGACTTGGTCCACTACAGCCGCAACCGTCTCGACGACGACATCGCGGCCATTGCCGTCCGTGCGGCCGCCCCCACCGCGGCTCCCAGGGCGTGAATACCCTTCACCGACACCGTGGACACAGGACCTGACAGCCTCGCGTACTCAATGTTGGACTGCGACCTTGGCGGCTACGATGATCAATCCGAGTACGAGGTTGACGGCCCCGGCGGACGCCACCGCGAGGCGGGAGGCACCGGTCCGGAGGGCCGCGGCGCCGGCCCAGGCGACCTGCTCGGCCACGGCGACGCCGAGCGCCAGCCAGGCCGTACCGGTGAGCCCCAGGCCCAGGAGCGGGCTGATCACAAGGGCGGCGGCCGGCGGCACGGCCGCCTGCACGATCGGCCACTCACGGGCGCCGACCTGTCGGACCTCCTGCCAGGTCAGGACCTGGTGGCTCAGCCGGTTGCCGACGACGTCGGCGTAGACGTGGGCGGCCCAGAACACCACGCCGGTGCACAGCAGGATCACCACCAGCTCAAGGCGCGGGAAGGGGCCGAGCGCGCTGGCCCCGGCAATCACTGAAGCGGCCAGGAGCGAGCCGTAGATCGCGCCGGTGTAGTCGGTCCGGGCCCGGCCGGTCGATCGCCGGGCGTCTGGTTCCTGGGGAGAGGTACGCGGGGTCACCTCTCCAGGATCACCGGAACGGTCCCATCCCGCTCCGCCGCCGTCCACGGGGCGGATTTCTGCTGGTACGGCGCGTACCGCAGTTCAGCTCCGCCCTTGCGGAAACCTCGCCCGCCCGGGTCGTCAGCACGTTCGTACTCATGCCGCCCCCGCCTTCGCCCGAGGACCCGCATCCCGCACCCGCACGTGCGGCCGTGGCGTCGACGCGTCAGCCTGGCGCCTCTCCGTGTCCTTCGCGCCGGTGACCGCCCGACCGAGGAGGAACGATTCCGCATCTCGTGAACCGGCCAGCTTCCACCGGTGGTCGAGATGCGCGGAGCCCGCCCCCGGCCCAGTGTCGGCCGACACGCCGACGCGGCTGCCCATGCGCCTCGGCGCGCCAAACCAGCTCGGTGCATTTGACCGAAAACGCACAGATCACGACTTTACGTAACAGGCTAATTACTCTTTGCTGTCGTCGTTTCGAGGGCTCTGCCCTCTCCTCCTCGGAAAGGATTCGCCATGACGGCACGCAAGCGGTGGACCGTGGCCCTCGGCGCCGCGGCGGCCGGCGCGGGACTGGTACTCGGCTCCCACGTCTCGGCCACCGCCCAGCCTTCGCAGGCGCTCTCGGCCCAGGCGGTTCAGGTCCAGCAGGTCACCCTGCGGCTGGCCGCCGACCCCGGCCAGGTGGCCAACGTCAGCGGCGGTTCGCAGGAGAACGGCGCCCGCGTCATCCAGTGGCCGTTGTCCAGGACGGACAACGAGCGGTGGGAACCCGAGGCGGTCTCGGGCGGCTACTACCGCTTCCGCGCGGTGCACAGCGGCAAGTGCCTCAACGTCAAGGGCGGAGGCAACGAGAACGACACCGACATCATCCAGTACACCTGCGGCAACGCCGCGAACGAGCAGTGGAAGTTCGTGCCCAAGGGCATCGGTTACCAGATCGTCGCCAGGTCCAGCGACAAGTGCCTCAACGTCAGGGGAGGCGTCGGCAAGGGCAACCCCCTGATCCAGTACACCTGCACCGCAAACGGAGCACCGAACGACGTCTGGCTCCCCGTCTGGGAGACCGTCACCGGCTGACACTCCTCGCCTGTCGGTCCACCCCGTAAGGCAGCGGTCACCGACCGCGAGCGGACGCCCGCAGGCGTAGCCGCTCGATGACAACGGCCATGGCCGGCCCGGCCGCGCCCGCCATGGCCGGCTTCTCGCCCCGCGTTCTCCCCCGCACATCGGCCCCGCTCCGCCTCGGCCGCCCGAGACAACGCCACAACACCCGGCGCCCCGGGAACACCGGAGCATCCACGACACGAGGCCACCGGCCCGGCGCAGTCGAAGCGAGAGCATGCGGGGGCACCGGGTCGGCACGGCCGCCTCCTCCGTCACGAAGAAGCGCACTCCGCTGCCTGGGAGCGCCCGGTCGTAGCGGACGGGGCCAACCCCGCGCGTTCGGTCGGCGGATTCTGGTCGCCGCCACCCCCTCGTCACCCGTGTGGGTGATGACTGCGGGCATTCACGGCGGGATGCTCAATATGCGTGTGCATGGGGGGCGGGCGTTCGCCCTGGTTCCTTTCCGGTTCTGGTTCCCTTTTCCGGTCCCTGTTCTGGCTCTCGTCCGCGTCATGTCCTGATTGTTGTCCCGGCCCTCGATCCGGCCTCGCTCCGGCCCCGTCCTGGTTCTTGTTCCGGCTGTCACACGGCATCCTCCTGCACACGCCCCGCCGTCCGCCCCCGAGCGGGGCCGGTGCGGCACCCCGAGACGGGAGCCGCCGGCCGTGCCGTTGCCTTCCCTGTCTCCCCTTCCCCGCTCCCGCGCCGCCGGGCGCTGCCCGCGCAGCGCGGACGGCACGGGCCTTCTCGGATTTCTTCCGGTGTCGCTCTGTGTGGAGGAGTTGCTGTGGCCGAGCGCTGCGCTGTCGTGTTCCCGGGGCAGGGGGCCTACCTGCCCGCTGTCCTCGCCCGGCTCGCCGTCGATGAACCGCTCATCGAGGAGACGCTGCGTCTTCTGGACAGCACCGCTGTCCGTCTGGGGCGGAGTGCCCCGTCCCGGTTTCTCCTGGACGAGGCAGCGCCGGCCTTGTCCGAGCTGGTGGACGAGGCACCCGCGGACCTGCACACGGCGCTGTTCGCCGCCGAGATGGTGCTCTTCCGGCTGCTGACGGAGCGCCATGGGCTGCGTCCGGACGTGCTGCTGGGACACAGCTTCGGCGAGCTGGTGGCCCTGACCGCGGCCGGCGTGTACGGGCTGGAGGAGGGCATGGCGCTGGTCGCCGCCCGCGACGAGGCGTTCGCGGCCCGCCCGCCGGAACCCGGTGGCATGCTGGCGCTGGACGTCTCCGCTTCCCGGGCCGAAGGACTGCTGGTGGGCCTCGGTGAGTGGGAGGTGACCCTGGCAGCGGACAACAGCCCCCGCCAGTGCGTGGTGTCCGGCCCCGTCGGGGCCCTGGGCCGGGTACGGCGAGCCGCCGAGGCGATAGGCATCACACCGACCGCACTGCGGGTCCCGTACGCCTTTCATCACCGGATACTCGCCGCCGTGGCGGGCGACTTCACCCGCCGGGCGGCCTCCTTGCGGGCCAGGCCGGCACGGTACCTGCTGCACTCGGCGATCCTCGGACGGCGGGTCGACGACACCGACGCGGTGGCGGACCTGGTCGCCGCCCACCTGGTGCGTCCGACACGGTTCACCGGCGCCGTCCGCCTGCTGCACGCGCAGGGCGTGGAGGTGTTCGTGGAGTGCGGCCCTCGCGGCGTGCTCAGTGACCTGGTGACAGCGACGGTGCCGGGCGTACGGGTGGTCGCACCACTGCGTCGCCGCGTCAGCGGACCCGAACTGTCGGACGCTCTGCACGATCTGACGTCCGTTCCCCCGGCGGCTCCTGTTCACCGGCCCGGCCCGGCGTGGGCCCCCGTCGGCGCGGCCCACGACCGTACGGCGGCGCGCACGCGTGCTGCATCCGCGGCCGCCGAGACTGCGATCGCGACCGCGACCCCGGCCACGACCACGGATGCCGTCGGCACCGCGACCGAGGAACCCTCGGAGAGTGCGGCGCAGCTCCCGGACCGCCGATCCGTCGTGGCCACCCTGCGGACCCTGTACGCGAACGCCCTGGGCTACCCGCCCGAAGTCCTGACCGACCATGCCGATCTGGAAGCCGATCTGGGCGTGGACTCGATCAAACAGACCGAACTCTTCGCTCGGGCCGCCGCTCATTTCGGACGTACCCTGCCCGCTGACGGCTCCCGCCTGACCAGCTACACCACCTTGGACGCGCTGGCCGGGCTCCTGGGCACGCTGCCCGCACACGCCACGCGCGCGGGGGTGTCGGCATGAGCGGTCGGCCCGACGTGCCCGCGGCACGGGACCTGAGCGGAAAGATCGCCCTGGTGACCGGGGGCGGCAAGGGCGTCGGGGCGGCCATCAGCCGGGAACTCGCCCGGCACGGCGCGCTCGTGGTGGTGAACTCCTTCCACTCGCCGCGGGCCGCCGACGAGACCGTCGCGGCGATCCGTTCCGCCGGGGGCCGGGCGGAGGCGCTACGGGCCAGCGTCGCCAAACGCGATCAGGTGACCGCGATGTTCGCGGCGCTGGCCGAGCAGCACGGCGGCGTGGACATCGTGGTCAACAACGCCGCGCGGGGCGTGTTCGCCCGCTTCGACGACCTCACCGACGCCGAGTGGCAGCGGGCGTTGGACACCAACGTCCACGGAGCCCGCTGGTGTGCCCTGGAAGCGGCACCGCTGATGGCCGCGCGCGGCGGCGGAGCCATAGTGAACGTCTCGTCCATCGGCGCAGGACTGGCCATGGACAACTACCTGCTGGTGGGGGTCTGCAAGGCGGCGTTGGAGGCGATGACCCGGTATCTGGCCGCCGATCTCGGCCCGCTGGGCATCCGGGTGAACACCGCTTCGGCCGGGCTGCTGGACAACTCCACGGCCGGGCTGTTCCCCGATGCGGACGCTCTGCGGGCGACCTGTGCCGCGGCGGCTCCGCTCGGCGGGGTGGGACACGAGGACGACCTTGCCCAGTTGGTGTCCTTCCTCGCCTCTCCGCAGGCCCGCTGGATCTCCGGACAGTGCCTGCTGGCCGACGGCGGCCTGTCCGTGGGCCGCGCCATGCTCACCCCGCACCGCCCCGCACCACCCACCGCCCCGGCCGAGAACCCGCCCGCCGACCCTCCGCACACCGCCCCCGCACCGCTTCCGGCCACCGCCAAGGTGCCGGCCACCGGCGGCCCGGCCCCCACTTCCGTAGGACGTGCCGCCTCCGCCGGATCACCGGCCCTCGGCAGCCCCGGTGGCCCGGCCGCCTTGTCCGCTCCGACCGCCGTATCCGCTCCGCGGCCCGCACCCTCCGCCGCCCCGGCACCCGTCGGCCGTCGCGGGACGGCCGCAGCGGCAGCGGCAGCGGTACGGGACGGTGACGGCACGAAGCGGGCGGCGACACGCACCGCGGCCATGGTCGGCGGTGACGGCACACGGACGACGGCGCGCACGGTGGCCGTGGTGGGCATGGGCCTGGTGGCTCCGGGCGCCGAGGGACCGGAGGCGCTCCGGCAACGGCTGATGGACGGCGTACCGCAGTTCAGCGAGCCGGGAGAGCGGTTCCCGCTGGAGCACTTCTGGTCGTCCGAGGACGTCGTGGACCGCACCTACAGTCGGGTCGCCGGCTACGTCCGCCCCGCGCCGGACACCGCATCGGACACCGCGGAGGATTTCCTCACCGCCTGGACGCGGGCCGCACTTCTCCAGTGCGACGCCCCGCGGCTGGCGTCCGGCGCGGGCGTCCGCACCGCGTGCTTCACCGGTGCCTGGGCCGAGGGGTCACAGCATGTGGAGGAGAGCCTGCTCGTCGAGGCCGCCGCCGACGGCATCGCGGAGCACTGGGACCCGGGCTCGACCGGGGGTCCCGAGGCGCTGCGGGCGCTGCTCGTCCATTGGCTGCGGTCCGTCCACCCGCACGCGGGCACGCCCGCCCGGCACCTGCCACCGGCTGCTCTGCGTGCCGCCGTCGCGTCGCTGCTTCCCACACCGGCGCCGGTGCAGGTCGTCGACACGGCCTGCTCCTCCTCGCTGTACGCCATCGACCTGGGCGCCCGCGCCCTTCTGGACGGGGAGCTGGATCTCGCCCTGTGTGGCGGGGTGTTCTCCCTGGGAGCGCGCTACAGCGTGTTGTTCTCCCAACTGCGCGGGCTGAGCCGTTCGGGTGCGGTCCGTGCTTTCGACGCGCGCGCGGACGGGGTGCTGTTCGCCGACGGGGCGGCGTTCGTCGCCCTCAAACGGCTGGATGCCGCCCGGGCCGACGGCGATCACGTCCTGGGGGTGCTGGCCGGTTTCGGCGCGGCGTCCGACGGACGTGGCCGGGCCGTGCACGCCCCCAACGCCACCGGTCAGCAGCGGGCGCTGGCCCGCGCCCGAGCGGTGTCCGGCGTCTCACCGGAGCAGATCGACTGGGTGATCGCCCATGCCACCGGCACCCCGGTGGGCGACCGGGTCGAACGCGGTGTGCTGTCGGAGCAGTTGCCCCACGCCTGGTGCACGTCGAACAAGTCGGTGTTCGGCCACACCGGCTGGGCGGCGGGTGCGGTGTCGGTCGTCCATGCCTTGCAGGGCATGGCGCACTCCACGATCCCGCCGCAGATCCCCTACCGCTGCCCCGACGACGCGCCCCCGCTGCGGGTGCCGACCGCTCCGGTGCCCTGGCCGCGCCCGGTCGAGCGGCCACGGACGGTGGGGGTGTCGGCGTTCGGGTTCGGCGGGACCAACGGCCATCTCCTGCTCCAGGACGCGCCCCGGCCCGGCGAGGCCGCGCCGGCCTCCCTGCCCGCCACCGTCGACGACGACCCGGTGGTCGTCGTGGCCTGGTCGGCCCACCTGCCCGGGACCCCGGACGCGGCGGACGTCGCCCGCCGTCTGGCCGACGGACGCGCTCCCGCGGCACGGCGCTCGTTCGGAGCACGCTATCCGCTCCCCTCCTTCGCCGAGGTACCCCTCCCCGCGCGCGCCGCGGCGGCCGTCGACCGGGCCCAGCTGATGGCGCTGCAGGCCGTCGCCGCACTCGTGCCGCCCGACATCTCGCCCTGGTGGGAGGGGCTGCGGGAGACCTGCGGGGTCTTCGCAGCCCACACCGGTGTCCCCGCCGTGTCACCCGACATGACCGTCCGCTGCCACGCCGCCTCGCTGGCCGAGGCAGCCACGCGCCCGGCGCCCCGCGGGCTCGACAGCGCCGAACTGCGCAGGGCCACCGCGGCGTTCCTCGACGCGGTGCGCGAGCGCACCAGCTGCGGGGAGGACACTCTGGCCGGCCTGATGCCGAACGTGCTCCCCGCCCGGGTCGCCGCCCTGCACGACCTGCACGGCCCCACGATGACCCTCGACACCGGGCTCACCTCGGGCCGCAGCGCCCTCCGGGCCGCCGCCGCCCATCTGCGGCGCGGGGAACTGGAACTGGCGCTGGTGCTGGGCGCCAACGGCGCCGCCGGCCCGCTGTCCGCCCGCCTGCACGACATGGGCGCATCCCGCGAGCCGGCCGAAGGGGCCTTCGCGCTCGTGCTCACCCGCGCCTCCGTCGCCCGCGCCCGCGGCTGGCCCCAACTCGCCGGCCTCGGCGCCCTGCTGGACCGACTGCCCACCGGGCATCGCGAACCGGACGGGTGGAGCTACCTGGGAGCCGACGATCTGATAGCCGTCCTGCGGTACCTCGTCACCCGTGGCCCGGTCCCCGCACCGGCCGCCGCGGCGCCTACGACGACCCCGACGCACCCAAAACCGGCGAACCCGCGTCCGACGGTCACGGAACCGACCTCCGTCGGTCCTGCGACCACTGATCCAGCGTCCATCGTTCCTGCGACCGTCGTTCCCGCGTCCACCGATCCAGCGTCCGTCTTTCCGACGACCCCCGATCCGACGGTCACGGATGCGACCCATCCCGCCGAAGGCGCCGAGGTGGCGGTCACCTGGCGGCACACCCTGAGCTGGGAGGCGGCCGGACCGTGCGGCACCGGGACGCGGCCGCTGCCGGCCCGCACCCTGGTCATCACCGGCTCGCGGTACGCGAGCGCCCTGCGCGCCCCGGTCGACGCCGGCGCCCACTGCCGCCTGGTCGCCGTCGACGGGGACCAGGACCCGCAGGAGGCCGTCGACCGCGTCCTGCGCGACGTCCCGGAAGGGTTCCGGCATCTGCGGGTCGTCGCCGACCTGCACTCGGCACCCGCCTGGCCCGCCCCGCCCACCGCCGGCGTGCTGGCCGTGCAGGAGGCGGCGTTCTGGGCGGTACGCCGGCTGCGCGACCGGATCACCGCGGGCGGCAGCGTCGCCGTGGGGGTGACGGCGCCGTACCTCGGAGCGGAGGCCGCCCCGCACGCGCATCTGTTCACCGGCTTCGTCAAGTCCCTGGCCTGGGAGCTGAGCGGCTGCACCGTGCGCGCGGTGGTGGGTGACAGCGCCCGGCCCCGGACCGTACTGGCTGCCCTGGAGGACGAACTCGCCCGCCCGGCCGGCGGGTTGCCCGTGGTCCGTCACCGCGGCGCCACCCGTTTCGTCCAGCGAATCACGGAGAACATCCCTGCCGCGGCCGGCGGACCCCTGCCGCTCGCCCCCGGAGCGGTGGTCGTGGCCACGGGCGGGGCCCGCGGCATCACCGCCGCCTGCCTGCTCGGCCTGGCACGCCAGGTGCCCCTGCGGGTCCACCTGGTCGGGTCGAGCCGCCCCGCCGACCTGCCGGACGGCCTGCTGCACGTCCCCGAGCAGGAACTGCCCGCGGCCCGCGCCCGCTACATCACCGACCAGCGCTCCCGCACGCCACAGCGGCCGGTGGGCGAGATCAGCGCGGCCTTCGACCGTCTCCTGCACGCCCGTGAGTCCGCCCTGACCCTGCGGGCCCTGGGCGAGTCGTGCGGCGCCGGCCAGGTCCACTTCCACACCTGTGACGTCACGGACGCGAACGCCGTACAGGCTCTGGCCGATGCCGTCCGCGCCCGGGAAGGCCACGTCGACCTCCTCGTCAACGGTGCGGGACTCCACCACCCCGGCGACATCACCCGCAAGTCGCTGCCCGGCATGCGCCGCATCCGCGACGTCAAGCTGTTCGGCTACCACCATCTGCGCGCCGCGTTCACCGGTGCCCTGACCCCGCGCCTGTGGTGCAACTTCGGCTCCGTCACCGGTATCGCCGGTCTGCCCGGCGAGAGCGACTACTCCCCCGCCAACGACTTCCTGTCCGCCGCCGCCCATGTCGGCACCGACGGCGAATTCACCATCGCCTGGACCATCTGGGACGAGACCGGTCTCGGCTCCGGAGCCATCGTCCAGGCCCACACGGCCCGCACCGCGCGCCTGTCCCGCATGACCACCGCCGAAGGAGTCACCCACTTCCTGAGCGAGCTGCGCCACCGCGCCCCCGGCGAGAGCGGCGAGAGCGGCGAGAGCGGCGACCGGCTCGTCACCTTCATCGGCGACGCGGAACACCGTTCCTTCGACACCCTTTTCCCGGGTCTGCACACCACGGGGCACCCTGGCCGGGTCCCCCCGGCCGCCCCCGCGCACACCGCACGTGCCACCGATGACGACATCCCGTCCCGGCCGACGGCCGGCCCTGTCCCGGCCCCACCGCCCCGCGAACCCGTCCCGGTCCCACCACCCGGCGGAGCCACCCCGCCGGGACTCCTCGACGTACCCGTCACCCGCCGCGCCGACCACGCCGCCTGGGACCTGGTCCTCGACCTGGACGCCCACGGCTTCCTGTGCGACCACCTGGTGGACGGCAGACCCACCGTGCCGGGTGTGCTGCTGGCCGACATCGCGGTCCAGGCGGCCCGAACCCTGGCTCCCGGGCTGCCGCCACGTGCCGTCGACGACCTCGCCTTCAGCGCCTGGGTCCGCGCCCGTACCGACGGCAGACCCGCCCGGTACCGCGTGACGGCCCGCCGTCGCGGTTCCAGGACGGCCTGCGCGGTCAGCGTGACCATCCGCTCCGACGTCGTCGCCCCCGACGGACGCGTCCTGTCCCGCGACCGGGAGCACTTCCGCGCCACGGTCCGGCTGGGCGGACCGGTCCCGCTGCCCGAGCCGTACGGCCCGCTCACCGGACCCCACCGCACGGTCGACGACCCGTACTACGACGCCGCCTCCCCGGTCCTGCTCACCGGCGCCTTCCGCGCCACCGACCAGTGCCGCACCACCGGCACCGGCACCACCGCCCGCTGGCGTCCCGGCCCGCCGCAGTTGTCCGCGCTGCCCCGGCTCTCCACCCCGGCCGTCCTCCTGGACGGCCTCGCCCGCACCCCCGCCCTCCAGCCCACCCCGGACGGACATCACACGGTCGCCGTCCCCCACCACATCGAACGCATCACCCTGTACGAACACGGCGACGACCACGACCTCGTCCGCACCCACCGCGCCGGGCTGCGGCTCCACCACTCGCCCGCCACCGCCACCAGCACCGCCTCCACCCAGGACGGCCGCGTCATCGCCCAGATCTCCGGCCTGCGCGCCACCGTCCTCGCCCGCGTCCCGGCCCGCCCCCGCACACCGACCACACCGACCACACAGGAGGCACCGACCGCACAGGAGACACCGGCCTCGGCCGGCGACCACGACCCGGCCGTCGGCACATGACGCCGCCGGGCCGCGCACCCGCCGGTTTCCGCCACCGCCGGGTGACCTCGGTGGCAGGCCCGGTCGACCTCTGGTGGCACATCGCCCCGCACGGGCCTCCGCTGCGCGGGCGGGACCTGCTGCGCCATGCCGTCGCGGCGCAGCAGGCCCGACCGCCCGACACCGTCACCGTCGTCCGTGACCGGCTCGGCCGCCCCGCGCTCGCACCGGAAGAGAACCTGCCGTCCCTGCGCCTCACCGCCGCCCACAGCGGCCCCGTCGCCGTGGCCGCACTCATGGCAACGCCGTGCGACGGCACCCGGATCGGCATCGACGTCGAGCACCTGACCTCGCTCCCGTCGCCGGACCTGCTCCACTACGCCCTCCACCCGGACGAGCGCGCCGCGCTGACGGACCGGCCCGCGACCGCGCGCAAGGGGGACTTCCTGGCCCTGTGGACGGCCAAGGAGGCCATCGCCAAGGCCCTGGGCTGGCCTCTTCTGCGTGCCCTCGTCGATGTGGAGGTCGCCCTGCGTCCCCGGCCCGCCCTGGTCCGGCTGGGCCACGACCCGGCCCCGCTCGGCTGGCAGTTGGTGCCCCTGAGCCTTCCCGGGACACCGCACACCGTCACCCTCGCCGTCCACCACCACCCGCCACACAGCCCACGACGGGAGAGCGCATGGACCTCACCGGCAGGACCGCACTGATCACCGGAGCCACCCGCGGCATCGGACTGGCCATCGCCCACACCCTCCACGCCCACGGCGCCCGGCTCGTCATCACCGGCCGCTCGGCGGACAACGGCCGCGCCGCCCTCGCCCGGCTGGACGCCGGGGACGACGTCGCCCTGTGCGTCGCCGACGCCACCGACCGGGCCGACGCCGAACGCGCGGTCGACGAGACCGTGGACCGCTACGGACACCTCGACATCGTCGTCAACAACGTCGGCGGGGCCACCGACTTCGCCACCGTCGCCGACATCACCGACGACACCTGGCACCACACTCTCGCCCTCAACCTCGACTCCGCCCTCTACACCACCCGCCGCGCCCTGACCCACCTGATCCCGCAGCGCTCCGGACGCGTCATCAACATCTCCTCCGTGGAAGGCCGCGACCCGGACCCCGGCCTGTGCGCCTACGCCGCCGCCAAGCACGCGCTGATCGGATTCACCCGGGTCCTGGCCAAGGAGACGGGCCCCTACGGTGTCACCGCCAACTGCGTGTGTCCCGGCGCCGTCGAGACCGACTGGTTCACCGAACAGGGCCCCCGGGCCGCACGCGTCCTCGGCACCGACTACCCCGGCCTGGTCCGCCACTTCACCGGCCGCACCGCCACCGGCCGTCTCACCCGGCCCGAGGAAGTCGCCGCCGCCGTCCTGCTTCTCGCCTCCCACGCGGGCTCCGGCATCACCGGCGCGTGCATCCCCGTCGACGGAGGCACCACCGGGTGAGGCCCACCCCGCGCCGAGCGGCAACGGCGGTCGGTCCGCTGCTCGCGCCGAGCCGCCGCCGAGCGGCCCGGCCCGCGGCCGGCCGGGAAGCGCGGCACGCGTGAGCGAGTCCGCGTGGCGGTCGGGCCGTTCGGCGGCGGCTCGGCCCAGAAAACCCTCGATGCGTTCCACGTCAGGGACGCACGCTCGCCGACCGGGCACTTCCCGACGGGTCGGGGGTACGTCGTGGCGACCGCTGTTCCCGCCGGCAGCCTGGGCCCGGATCCTTGACACCGCTAGGCTGCGATCAGAAGGGGACGGGGATGATGGTGACGCAGTGGCCCGAGGGCCCCGCCGCCGATCCGGAAGCGGCGCGGGAGCGGTACGCCTCCGACATGAAAGCGACGCGCGAGGCGTCGCGGAACGCGGTCCGGGCCGACCTGCCCGCCGCGCACTTCGGTTCGGCGCTCGTCGTCGTCACCAGTGCGTTGGTGGGCTACTTCGTGGCTCCTGCGGCCGGGGCCCTCGTCGCGGGAGCCTTCGCGGCACTGTTCATGGTGGCCCGCGCCGTCATGTTCCTCCGGGGCGTCCGGGGCGTGGAGGCTTCGCGGCGGGCATATCTCTTCACCTTCGGCTGGGCGAACTGGCTCTAGGCACACGGATCGTGTGCTCCGGGCGGGGCCCACCGCTCAGAACGGCACCGTCGGCGCCTCCGTCCGAGTGACCAGTGGGCTCGGCCGAGCGCTCCCCCACGCCGTCGATCAGCCTTCGCCCCGGGCCGGATGCCGGCCCCAGGTTCGCGGGTCCTGTGTCAACGAGACGCCACAGCCCGGCCGTTCGGCTACCCCTGCTTGTCTCATGAAGCGGGTGCAGGGCTGCCGATGGACTGCCTGCGACCCGGCGGCGGCGGTCGGGGCGGTCGGTCAGTGGTGCCACCGGGCCCGCCAGTCGTCGGTGGCGGCGCCGCTCAGGACGGCTCTGACCACGTCCTCGGCGAGTGTGGCGGTGATCGGGAGGTGCCCGAACAGGACCCGGTAGTAGGTGGTGGCCGCGAGCATGTCCAGCAGGAGGTCGATGTCGATGTCCGGCCGGAGGTCGCCGCGTTCGATGCCCCGGCGCAGGGCGGCTGCCGTGGAGGCCCGGCGGGGGTGGAAGAAACTCTCCCGGAACTCGGTGTCCAGCTCCGGGTCGTCGGCCAGGTCGGCGACGAGGGCGGGCAGGACCCGGCGCCCGACAGGTTCGGCGAACGCCTCGCTCAGTGTGGTGATGCCCTCGATCAGGTCGCAGTGGGTGCAGCCGGTGTCGGGTGTGGGGGCGGTCCCCGCGACCCCGGCCAGCGCGTGGACGACGAGGTGCTGCTTGGACCGCCAGCGCCGGCGGAGGGCCGGCTTGCTGGTGCGGGCCCGTACCGCGACGGCGTCCATGGTCAGCCCGGAGTACCCGTTCTCCTGGAGCAGTTCCAGTACGGCCTTCGGGACCGCGGCGTCGATGCGTTCGTCGCGGGGCCTGCCCTGGGACAGGCGTTCCTGGGCATCGTGAGCGGGTTTGGCCATGGGGGCAGTATAGGTTTACATTTACGTTCCGATCAGGAACGTAATTAATTGGAGAGGCGTGCGTGCTGTGACCTCCTGGACCGAGACCCCTGCCACAGGGACGGCCGACGGCGTCTTCGCCCGGCCCTACAGAGCCCTGACCTGCGGAGTGATCCTCAGCGTCGCCCTGGTGGCCTTCGAATCCCTGAGCATCGCAACCGTCCTGCCCGAGATCGCCCGTGCGCTCGGCGGCCTCGACTCCTACGGGTGGGGGTTGTCCACGCTGATGCTCGCCAACATCGTCGGCACGGTGGCGGCCGGCCGGTCCGCCGACCGGACAGGAGTCCGGCGTCCCCTTCTGCTGGGCCTGGTGGTCTTCACCGCCGGCTGTCTGCTCGCGGGCGCCGCGGGCAGCTGGCCGCTGTTCCTCGCCGGGCGGGCTGCGCAGGGTCTGGGCGTCGGCGCCATCATGGGCATGGCCTACACGGTGGTCGGGCTGGCCTACCCGGAGCGGCTGCGGGCACGGATGTTCGCTCTGCTGTCCTCGGCCTGGACGGTGCCGTCCCTGGTCGGGCCCGCCCTCGCCGCGTGGATCGCGGACGCGGCGGACTGGCGAGGTGTCTTCCTGCTCATGCTGCCCCTGACCGCCGCCGCCGCGCTGCTCGCGCTCCCGCCGATCCGCGGCCTCCGCCGTCCCGATGCCTCCGACGCGGACGCCTCCGACACCTCCGACGCCTCCGACACCTCTGACACCTCCGACGTCGGCCAGGACGCCCGCTGGTGGCAGGGTCCTGTCGCCGCCAGTTGCGCCCTGACCGCCGCGACCGCCGTCCTTCTGTGGGCGCTGTCCCTGCGCGCCGTACCCCTGCTGGTGGTCCTGGCACTGGCCGGTATGGCCGTGGCGCTGGCGTCGCTGCGCCGGGTCACCCCGCCCGGGACGTTGTCCCTGCGTCCGGGCGTGGGCGCGGGCATCGTGGTGCGCGGGCTGCTGTGCGCCGTGTACTTCGGCAGCGAAGCGTTCATTCCGCTCGGGCTGACGGAACTGCGCCACCTCAGCGCCACCGAGGCCGGCCTCGGCCTGTCCGTGGGTGCGCTCACCTGGGTCGCCGGATCCGGCCTCCAGGCCCGGCACGACACCCGCGCCGCCGGCGACAAGAAAGCACGAGGTCGGGGGCGGAGCGTGGCGCTCGGTTGCGCGGTCCTGTTCGCGGGCCTGCTGATCACCGCCCTGGCCATGCTCCTCCCCGCCGTGCCCGCCCTGGTCGCCGTCGCCGGCTGGGCCGTCGGAGGTCTCGGTATGGGCGTGGCGTTCAACGCGGCCACCACCGACACCATGGAACAGGCCGCCTCCGGCCAGGAGGGCGCGGTCAGCGCCGGCCTCCAGCTCGCCCAGACCCTGTCCACCGCTCTGATCAGCGGCGCGGGCGGCGCGGCCCTGGCGATCGCGCACGCCCACGGCTCGACCACGCGGGCCGCGCTGCTGGGCGTGTTCGCCGTCACCGGAGTCCTCGCCGCCCTCGCCGTACCCGCGGCCCGCAGACTGCGCCCCCGCACCGTTTGACCCTTCGGGTTCGGCCCGACCGGTGAAGACACGGCCCTCGGGGCCGGAAGGACAACAGCCTCAGGCGGCCGCCACCGGCGCGCGTCTCAGCCCACTCGTCGAGGAGTTCCCCACGTTCGGCCGGCTGGAGCCGCCCCCGGTGGCACCCGGCACACCGTACGTGGCACGTCGTGCGGCACGCGGCATGCCGCCGGGACCCGAGCCGGTCAGTGCCGTCCGGGCACGAGCTCAAGCGGGCGGCGTGACCGGGGACCGTACGCCCATCCACTGTTCGGCGCCCCACTCCTCGAACCGCAGTACCTCGGTGAACCCCAGCTTCGCCGCGAGGCGCATCGAGCGCTCGTTGGCGGTCTGGGTGCAGAGCACCACCGGCTCGCCGGGAAGGGCGTCGGCGAACCAGTCGAGCGCCGCCGCGCACGCCTCGGCGGCGTACCCGCGTCCCCACGCCTCCGGCAGGAGCAGGTAGCCGAGCTCGGCCTCTCCGGCATCCGGACGGACATGGCTCCGATGGTCCGCGTCGCGCCGGTTGAGTTCGATGGTGCCGATCATCGCTCCGTCCAGTTCGATGACGAAACGGCCGGGCCGCATCTCGGGCGTCTCGGGCAACTCGCGCTCGCACTCGTCACGCGGTCGAGGGCCGCCTGTATAGGCACCCACCTCCGGCGAGGTGAACAGCTCGATGAACGCCGCACGGTCCCGGGCCTCGGGCACACGGAGCACGAGCCGCTCGGTCTTGATCGGGGCAGGTGGCCAGGCGACGGATCCCAGTTCAGTCATGGCAGGGAACCTATCGCCGCGAGCGCGGCACCGGCTTCACCTCCTTGCACGAGAACTCGACGCGGACGGTGTGGACGCGGCGCTCCGGGCGTTCCTCCCGGCCGACGGGCGAGCGCCGACGTCCCCGAAGAAGTCGAGGCGGTGCGCCGGGTCGGCTCCGAGTCGGTCGGGCAGGTGAGTTCAGCGTCGAGAACCAGACGCTGGGGTTACGACAGCCTGCCTCTGTACGTCCGTGAGGGCGCCGTCCTGCCGCTGGCCGCAGGCGCGCGCCGGCGGTGAAGCGCGCGGCCGACGGTGCAGCAGGCGGCCGACGGTGCAGCAGGCGGCCGACGGTGCAGCGGGCGGCCGACGGTGATGCAGGGGCGCCGCGATCCGGTGTCGTCGCGGCCTCGGCGCGGTGGGCGCCCGGCCGACGCCACCGCAGAACCACTCGCTGTAGTCGTCACCGGGGCTCGGCGCGGGCCGGTCGATCGAGGTCGGTGCGTACGTGCGCACGCAGCCCTTGCAGGCCGAACAGGATGAGGAGTTCGACCGCTGCGCCGTCGGCGCTGCCCAGCCAGTGCGGCAAGGACGTGTCGAACTCGGCCGCCTCACCGGGCGGCAGGGTCAGGTCACGCTCGCCGGTCACGAGCCGCAGGCGACCGTTGAGCACGTAGAGCCATTCGAAGCCCTCATGGGTCTGCGGGGTGGGTTCAAGCGGTTCCGGCCGGGCGGGGATGATCATCTTGAAGGCGTGCACCCCGCCCGGTCGCCGGGACAGCGGCACGAAGGTCATTCCGTACCGCCGGATCGGCTTGAGGTGGATCCGGGGGTCGCCGGTGCGCGGGGCACCGACGAGGTCGTCCAGCGGAACGTCGTAGATGCGGGCCAGCGGCAACAGCAGTTCCAGGCTCGGCCGGCGCTGTCCGCTCTCCAGCCGGGACAGCGTGCTCCCCGACACCCCGGTCGTCGCAGCGAGGTCGGCGAGGGTGATGCCGCGGTCACGACGCAGCGCACGCAGGCGCGGCCCCACCGCGTCGAGCACGTCGTCGTCTGTCCTGGGGTCCATGCGGTCCATGCGGTCCATGCGGTCCATCTTGCCGTTACCGCAAGATTTCGTGCCAGGTCGTGGGGCGCCTGGTGAGACTGGGCGCCCGCCTGCGACAAGGAGTCCTGATGAGCACCACCGATGCGGTCACGTTCTGGGACGGCATGTATGCCGCCCGGCCGCCGGCCGGCGACCCGCGGCCGAATGCCCGCCTCACCGAGACGGTGACGGGTCTGCCGCCCGGCGACGCGCTGGACCTCGGATGCGGTGGCGGCGGCGACGCCCTGTGGCTCGCCGGTCAGGGGTGGCAGGTCACCGCCGCCGACATCTCGGCCGTGGCGGTCGAGCGGCTCACCGCCCTCGCCCGCTCACACGGCCTGGGCGACCGCGTCACCGCCGTGCGGTGCGATTTGCAGGAGTCCTTCCCGCCCGGCGAATTCGACCTGATCTGCGCCCACTACCTGCATACCCCCCCATGACCTGGACCGGTCGGCGGTCCTGCGCGCGGCCGCGCACGCGCTGCGCCCCGGCGGGCGGCTGCTGGTCGTCGACCACGGCTCGACCGCTCCGTGGTCGTGGCAGCAGGAGCCCGATGCGCACGGTCCGAGCCCGCGGGAAGTCGCCGCCGGTATCGGCCTGGCCCCGGAGTCATGGACGGTCGAGCGGGCCGACGCACTCCGCCGGGTCGCGACCGGACCGGGCGGGCGCACCGCCGAGGTCACCGACCATGTCCTCCTCATCCGCCGCGCCATCTGACTGGTGGCCGGCACCGCCCCCGACGAAGGAAGGCGACCACCGTTGCCCAGCACCACGCACCGCGACCGCCGCGGCGACACCCCGCCGCCCCGGACCGGCAGCAGCGAGACGGAGGTCCTGCGCGGATTCCTCGACTACCTCCGGACTTCGATCGCCGCGAAGGTCGACGGCGCTCCCGAGCCGCAGGTCCGAACAGCCGCGGTGCCCTCGGGCACGAACCTGCTCGGGCTGCTCAACCACCTGACGTTCGTCGAGCGCGCCTTGTTCCTCGGGGACGGCGTCACCGACTGGCAGGCCACGTTCCGGGCCGCACCGGCGGACAGCGTGGCCGATGTCGTAGCCCGCTACCGCAAGGCGGTCGAGCAGGCGAACGACGTTCTCGACGGGTGCACCGATCTCGACGCACCGGTCCCCAAACCGCGGCCGGGACGCCCCGCTCCCAGCGTCCGCTGGGCACTGACCCACATGATCGAGGAGACCGGCCGGCACGCCGGCCACGCGGACATCCTCCGCGAACTGATCGACGGTTCGACCGGTCGTTGATCCGCCGTGATCCGCCTTCGCCGCCGGGCGGGTTGAGGGGCTCGGCAGACGGGCGGCGGAGGCGGCGACGGCCGGGTGATCCGGGCCGAAGACGGTGCGCCGACCGACGAACTCGTAGGGGTCGGTCGAAGAGGGCCGGTGGCCTCCTCGCCGACCGGACACCCGACGGCGTCACGGGGAGGTGGTGCGGCGGGCGTAGGCACGGGCGGCGCGGGCGCGGTCGCCACAGCGGACGGAGCACCAGTGCCGGCGGCCGTGGCGGAGCAGGTAGCGGTTGCAGGGGGCTGAGCCGCAGGCGGTGAGGCGGTCCGCGTCGGGACTGGTGAGCAGGTCGGCGGCATCCGCGGCCAGGGTGGCCAGCGCATGGTCCACGATCGCGGTGGTCGGATGGGGGGCGGCGCGGTACGGACCCGTCTTGGCGTCCCAGTGCAGCAGAGGTGTGGTGGGGACCCGGGTCATCGCGTCGTTCACGGCCCTGACCGCGGCGGGGACGGCGGGCACCGCATCGGCGCGGGAGGCGAACAGCGACCTGATCTGTTCTCGCAGCGAGCGCAGTTGTGTCGCGCACATCTCCCGCATGCCGGCGTCGACCGGGGCGAGACCGCGTTCCGTCAGCCAGTGGTTGGCGTCCCGGGGCGTACCCAGGAGATCGACCATGTGTCCGCCGGGCAGCGCGATCGCACTGTTGACAAGAGCGAGAGAGAGATGTGCCGCCTCGCCCTGTGCGGGCGGCAGGTGGGACTGTCCAGTCATGGGCTCCGTCACGGGTTTCTTCACGGGTTCCTTCGCTTTCCTCATGGTACGGCTTGCACATGTCCGTGAGAAGCGACTACGGTCGCCTCACGGTTCAATGTAATTCTTCCGTGAGGTGTTTCGTGTCTTCCCTCCCAACAACGTCCGAGCGGTTCCCTGTCCGTGTCCTGGGTGGCCCTACCGCCCTCTTCGAGTACGGCGGCCTTCGGTTCCTGACCGACCCGACTTTCGACGGCCCCGGCGACTACGGCCGACCCGGCCGCCCGGTCCTGACCAAGACCGCCCCTGCCGCCTGCACACCCGCTGATCTCGGCCGTATCGACGTGGTCCTGCTCTCGCACGACGAACATGCCGACAACCTCGACATCTCCGGCCGAGCCCTGCTCGCCGGCGTCCCCCTCACCCTGACCACACCGAGCGGCGGTGAACGCCTGCGGGAAAGTCTGCGGGAGAAGGCCAGGGGTCTGGCCGACTGGGAGTCCGTCGAACTGGACCACCCCGGCGGCGGCACCGTCACCGTGACCGGTGTCCCCGCCGTCCACGGCCCCGGCTCCCGGGAGGAGGTCGAGCCGGTCACCGGCGAGGTCGTCGGCTTCGTGTTGACCGGCGAGGGCCTGCCCACGGTCTACGCCAGCGGTGACAACGCCTCCCTCGACGCGGTCCGGGAGATCGCCGACCGCTTCGCTCCCGTCGACACCGCTCTCCTCTTCGCCGGCGCCCCCCGCTTCCCCGTTCTCTTCGACAACCAGCTGATCGTCCTGGACAGCGCCCAGGCCGCCGAGGCCGCCCGGATCCTCGGCGCCCGCCGCGTAGTTCCCGTCCACTACGACGGCTGGGCCCATTTCAGCGAGGGCCGCGAGGAGTTGGAAGCAGCTTTCACCAGCGCCGATCTGGCCGAGCGTCTGGACTGGGGTCGGCAGGACTGACCACTGACGCCCGCGGCGCCGATCCCGGGGCGAGCCGGCGAATGACGTCGAGGGTGCCGCCGTCAGGAGGTGCGGTCATGACCATGGTGGCCTGGTCGTCGTGGGCGGAGTGAAGCACCTGCCAGTCCAGGGAGAACCGTCCCGCTTCGGGATGCCGGAGAGTCTTGGTGCCGAAGGTCTGGTGACTGACACTGCGCGACGCCCACCAGGTGCGGAAATCACGGTCGCGGAGGGAGAGTTCGCCGATCAGCTCCGCCAGACGCGGTTCACCGGCACCGTCGCCGAGCGCGGCACGGAAGAACCCGACGCAGGTACGGGCGAGAGGCGGCCAGTCCACGTAGCATCCGCGCAGGTGTGCGTCCAGGAACAGCATGCGCATGAAATTGCGCTCGCGGCGCGGGACGGCGGCGAAGTCCGTGAGCACCGCGGAGGCCGGCGGGTCCCAGTCGGGGCTCATGCCGCACGTCTTCTTCGACAACTTCTCCGGGATTCTTGCGGCCAAATACCCGCCGATAAATGTGCGACGACATCGCCGTCGAAGCTCTCTGCACACCGGTGGGCACATACCGGCACCGAGGCGGTCGACAGGGATCCATCCATCGCCCCGATAACACCATATGAGGTATATATGGGGTCAAGGTGTGGCGAAAGGTGGTCCATGCAACTTTTTCGGCGGCGAACATCAGCCCGGGAAGAGAGTGAGCGTGGCGACTCATGTCCGGCATCGCAGGCCGGGTCTCCCTCGGTCCTGATCCCCACACGGCGGCGGACACCCAGGACGGCCAGGACGGCCAGGCACGCGGTCGTGACCCGGCACCGGCGCGTCCGCGCGCACAGCACACCGGACGACAGGCGTGAACCAAGGCAGTTGACGGCCGACGCCCCGCGGTGCGGGCTGGCCGGCCAGGCACGGGGCTGCCTCGCGGACGACCGCCGACCCACCCCCGACAGCCCGGACCTGGAGTAGGAAACCATGTCGTGGGCAGCCGTGGACGAGGCCCTGCTGCATGTCGTGCGATGCACCCACGCACACGTGGGGGCCGTCTATCTGCTCGACGACCACGAGCAGGTGCTCCGGATGTCCGTGGTGACCGGCGTGTCGAGCCGGATCGCGCAGCCCTGGTCGCGGGTGGCCTGGGCGGCGCCGGTACCGGTCGCGGAAGCGGCCCGGGAGAACCGCATGATGTGGCTGCCCAGCCACCGGGACATCATCAGACGGTATCCGCGGACCGGCACCGCCTTCCCCTACGACGTCGCCATGTGCGTGGCGCCCGTCGCCATGGCCGGCACCGTCCTGGGCGTCGTCCTGCTGCTCTGGCCAGGCACCCGCCCGTCCGAACTGTCGGCCGACGAGACGCGCGAGATAGCCGGCGCCGGGCACGCGGTCGCCGCGGTGCTCACCCGGGCGCGTGCGGCGGGCAGCCCCGTCGAGGCCCCCGAGCGGGTACGTACCGTGCAACCGCCGCTCCCCCGGGCCGAGCAGGGAAGGCCCGCGGCCACCGCCCTGGTCGAGCGTCTGGCGGAGGGGCTGTGCGCGCTGGACCTCGAAGGGCGCATCACCTTCCTCAACGGTGCGGCCCGGCGTCTGCTCGGACCGCGCGGCGCGGACGGCGAGGACCTGATCGGCTCCCGCCCCTGGAAGGCACTGCCCTGGCTGTGCGACCCGGCCTACGAGAACGCCTACCTGTCGGCGCTCTTCAGCAGGCTGCCCACGTCCTTCACCGCCCTGCGCCCACCGGACCGGTGGCTGCACTTCCAACTCTTCCCGGACGCCACCGGAGTCAGCGTGCGCGTCGTCGCCTCCGACCCTCCCAAGGAGGACAGGGGCACGCCCGTCACGCCGCCACCGCCGGCGGCCACCGGGGCGGCCGCACTCTTCTACCTGCTGCACCTGTCGTCGGCGATCACCTCGGCCATCGACGTCTCGGACGTACTGTCCGCCGTGACGGACCAGATCATGCCCGTCATCAACGCGCAGGGCATGGCCATGATGACGTGGGACGAGGGCAGGCTGAACGTCCTGTGCTCGCACGGCTTCCCGCCGGGAGTGGACAGCTACTTCCACGGCAGTCTGACGTCGCTGCGCAGCGCGAGTGTGCTGGCGATGGAGACGGGCCTGCCCGCCTTCTACCCGAGCAACGAGATGTTGCAGCGCCGCTACCCGCACGTCCCGCTGTACCGCGAGATGAGCGCCTTCTGCTACCTCCCGCTCGTCGTGTCGGGCCGGGTGTTCGGCTGCTGCGTGCTCGGCTACGACCGGCCGCGCCCCTTCCCCCCGGAGGAGCGCGCGGCCCTGACCTCGCTGGGCGGAATGATCGCGCAGGCACTGGCGCGCGCCCGGCTGTACGACACGACCAACCGCGTCGCCCGCGGTCTCCAGGCGGCCCTCCTCCCGCAGGAACTGCCGCGGGTCACCGGTTTCGACGTCGCGGCCAGGTATCTGCCCGCCACCCGCGGGATGGACATCGGCGGCGACTTCTACGACCTCATCCGCGTCCGAGAGGACACCGTCGTCGCGGTGATCGGCGATGTCCAGGGCCACAACGTGAGCGCGGCCGCCCTGATGGGGCAGATCCGTACGACCGTGCGGACGCACGCCGTCTCGGGCGCACCACCGGACGAGGTGCTCCGCCGCACCAACCAACTCCTCGTCGACCTCGACAGCACCCTCTTCGCGAGTTGCCTGTGCGCCGAGATCAACCTGCCGAGCGGGAAGGTGCGCGTGGCGACGGCAGGCCACCTGCCGCCGGTGCTCTGCCACGCCGACCGCTCGACGGACATCGCCGAGACAGTTCCCGGGCTGCTGCTCGGCATCGTCCCGGACTCCGTGTACGACACGAGCGACGTCACGCTGACACCCGGGGACCTGCTGGTGCTGTTCACCGACGGCCTGGTCGAGAGACCTGACCTCGACCTGGACGTCGCGATCGGCCTTCTCGCACGCCAGTTGGCGGGCATCGAAGGCGGCGAGTTGTCGGGCATCGACGACGTCCCCCTGGACGCGCTGGCCGACGCCCTCATGACGTGGGGGCGGCGCACCGGCCAGGGGTACGACGACATCGCGCTGCTCCTCCTGCGCGAGTCCCCGGCGGTGACGCACGCGCCATGCTGACCCGCACGACCGAGTCATCACCCGACGGCGAGGTCTTGGCCCAGTACGGCAGTCTCTGACGCAGGGTCCGCACCGGGTGCGGGCGCCCACGTGCCCTGGCCGCCTGGCCGGCCGAAAAAGTCGGTGGCCCACCGGTTGCCGGCTCCTGCCACTCCGCTCGCCCCGGCCGACGGCGGCGGGGGTGCCCGAACCACTTTCCGTGCGCCGAAGCCGACGCCATCGGCACCACCAAGGCCCTCGCCTCGGCCAAGGCCGACGGCGGCGGTGACGACCTGTCACTCACCCTCGACCCGGCCACCAGCGCCGAGGGCGCGTATCCGATCCCCCTCGTCAGCTACGGAGTCGTCTGTGACAAGGGCAATGATCCCGCCACGCTGAAGACACTCCGGGCTTTCCTGTCGTACGCGACGAGTGCCGCGGGCCAGTCGGCGGCCACCGGCCAAGGCTACGCGCTGCTCCCGGACGCGCTCGTCGAACGCGTCCGCAACACCGTCCGGGCCCTCGGCTGAACCGTGGGACGCGTGCACGGCAACCGGGTCGGAACACGTCTTCGCCGCCCACTGGGCATGGAGCACGGGGTACGCGTCCGGAAAGACCTCTGATTAATTCACTGGCACCGAGCGCGAAGCCGTTGTTACGGTGACGGCGTTCTTCCCGTCCGCTCCGGGCGAATGCGCCCTAGAAAAGAGATTTTGTGCCCCGGCCCGCGCCGAGCGCGCTTCGCTGCACCGCGTAACGTCCGTCTGCCCGAGACCGTCCGCCCCGCGGACGGCGACCGGACGTGAGTTTCCGGTGCCCCGACTCGGCCCACCCCTCGGCGCCCACCGGCAGGCCGGGGCCGGTGAGGCCGCTGTCTTCCGTCGAGGCCGCTCGGCCTGCTCTTGCTGTCATCGCAGACTTCTCAGCAAGGAGCACCCCGGGTGTCCAAACCCCACAAGACGTCGTCGAACACCCCGCACAACACGTTCAAGGTCGACACCTTCGCCTGCGCGTGGTGCGGCCTGACCGTGTCCACCTACACGGGCGACGGCACACTGCGCAATCACTGTCCGTCGTGCCTGCACTCCCAGCACGTCCATGATCAGGTCGAGGGCGGCGCAGGCGACTGCCACGGCCGGATGTCGCCGATCGCCATCGCCGTACTGCGCACCGGCGACTGGATGGTCGTCCACCGCTGCGTGCGCTGCGACGAGTTGACGTCCAACCCCGTCCGCGCAGACGACAACCAGCTCATCCTGATGCGCATGGCAGTACGGCCGTTGGCGCAGCCGCCGTTCCCACTCGAAGCGTTCGGCACCCTGTGAACCACTTCCGGAAGGGGAGGAACTGACCGTGCCCAGACGCAAGAACCCACGCGGGCGCGCGCCGGGGACGCGGCGGCCGCAGCGGCACAAGGACGTGCTCCACAGCCAGGGCGGGCACCGGGCGAACGACTTCCGGTGCGCGAACTGCCGGCTGGACGTGTCCCCGGACGCGCCCGGCACCACCCACCGCAACCACTGCCCGAACTGTCTGACCAGCCTGCATGTGGACCGACGCGTCCCTGGCGATCGAGCCGCGGACTGCCGTGGCCGGATGGAGGCGTTGAGCATGTCGGTACGGGCGGACGGCGAATGGATGATCATCCACCAGTGCCGGTCCTGCGGCAGGCTCAGCGCCAACCGCATCGCGGGCGACGACAACGCTCTGGCCCTGGTACGCCTGGCACTCAAGCCCCTCAGGAACACCGGCATCGCCCATCGCATACTGCTCAGCCTGTGACCTCGGTCCGATGACCGGGTGCGGGGTGGCGGCCCCTCGGCACGGCCCGCCGCCCCGCGCCCCGGTGGGCCGGGCGGCTGCTGCTTGCGGACCGTCAGGGTGCCCGGTCACCGCACGGTCAGCCAGTGCCGTTGGAACACTCCCTTCCGGCACGCCCGACGCGAGGAGCCGAGGGCGAGCGGCGGCCCGACCGCGTGTCCCCGAGCCGGAATCCGGGCGCTCGCACAGGGCGGTGCCAGCGGGCGATGTCCGCCTTCCGTAAGGATTCGGACGTTCCGCTTCGCCCGTGCGACGGCTGTGATGGAAGGCATGAAACCGCGTTTTCATTCGCTCCGTCCGCCCGTGTTCAAGGGGCGGTTGCACGATGCCAGAACGGCGACCTCGATCGGGCGGTGGCTGGGCCTGGCCTTCGTGGTGTGCTTCGTGACCGGCCTGATCAGCCACTTCCTCCAGCATCCCCCGAATTGGCTGGCCAATGAGCTGCCGAGCCGTCCGGTGTGGGGTTACCGGCTCACCCAGGGCCTGCACGTCGCCTCCGGCACAGCCGCGATTCCCCTGCTGCTGGCCAAACTGTGGGCGGTGTACCCGCGGCTGTTCACCTGGCCACCGGTGCGTTCGGTGCGGCACGCGCTGGAGCGGCTGTCGATCGCCCTGCTGGTGGCAGGAGCGGTGTTCGAGCTGGTCACCGGGCTGTTGAACACCACACAGTGGTATCCGTGGCCGTTCTCCTTCGTGCCGGTGCACTACGCCGTGGCCTGGCTGGTGGCCGGCTCGCTGCTGCTGCACGTCGCGGTCAAGGCGCCCGAGATCAAGGCGCACTGGAGCCGGCGTTCGCCCGGAACGCTCGCCCTGCCCGCCGAGGGCGCGCTCGACCGGCGCTCGCTGCTGACGGCGGTGGCCACGGCGGTCGGCGCGGTCACGGTGACCACCGTCGGCCAGTCCTTCACCCCGCTCAAGGACGTCGATCTGCTCGCGCCCCGGCAGCCTGACCACGGCCCGCAGGGCCTGCCGGTCAACCGGACGGCGGCCGCGGCCGGCGTCGGCCGGATCCCCGATGACGCCTACCGGCTGACGGTGGAGGGGCCGCGGCCCTACACGCTGACGCTGGCAGACCTGCGCGGTCTGCCGCAGCACGAGGTGGAACTGCCGATCGCCTGCGTGGAGGGCTGGAGCAAGTCGGCGCACTGGACCGGTGTGCGCGTGACGGATCTGCTGGAGCGGGCGGGTGCCCCGTCGCACGCGCGTGTGCGGGTGGTGTCCTTGCAACTCCGCGGTGGCTACCGGGTCTCCGAGATGAGCCACGAGCAGGCCCGCGACCCTCTCACCCTGCTCGCACTGCACCTCAACGGTGCGGAACTCACTCCCGACCACGGCTATCCGACCCGCCTCATCGCCCCGAACCGGCCCGGTGTGCTGCAGACCAAGTG
Source organism: Streptomyces sp. NPDC056161 (assembly GCF_042268025.1). Classification (NCBI taxonomy): domain Bacteria; kingdom Bacillati; phylum Actinomycetota; class Actinomycetes; order Kitasatosporales; family Streptomycetaceae; genus Streptomyces; species Streptomyces sp. NPDC056161. The sequence continues at coordinate 37,796 of NZ_JBHJUV010000018.1, read as the reverse complement.
GGTCGGCCGACTGGAGGTGCTGTCATGAAACCGGACCTTGCGAAGGTAAGCCGTGCGCGGCCGAACCCGGTGCAGGTGAGTGTGGCCCGGATCCTGGCCGGCGCGGCCGGGCTCGCGCTGCTGGGCTGGGGCGTGTCCCTGCTGCTGGACGTACCCGACCTGACGGGCGTCCTGGTCTGGCTGGGCGGGGCTCTGGTCCTGCACGACGTGCTCATCGCGCCGCTGGTGCTGCTCGCCGGGCTGGTCCTGGTGCGTGGTGGCGTGCGCGGTCCGGTCCGCGGGGCGCTGCTGGTCGCGGGTGCGCTGACGGCCGTGGCCCTGCCGGTGCTGCTGCGTCCGGGCCCCCGGGCCAACCCCTCGGTCCTGCCACTGGGCTATCCCCGCAACTGGCTGCTCACGCTGGTGGGGGTGGTCACGGTCACCGCGCTGGTGCTCGCCGTGCGGGGATTCAGCCGGCACCGGCGCCGTCCGCCGTCCTGAAGTCCGCCGATGACCGCGGCGTCCCGCTCCGACCGTTCCCCCTCGGCCCCGCCGGCGGCTCCACCCGACGGCTCCACCCGAAGGCCCCGCGGCACGTTCGGCATCCCCGGCTGCGCCCAGGTCCGCGCTCCGGTCAGCCCTCTGGTCCGCGCCTCGGTCCGTACTGCGGTCCGCGCACGGGCCCGCGCCTCGGTCCGTGCGCCGCCGACGCGGGCGGCCTCGCGGCCGGGCGCCATCGGGCCCGCACTGATCCGCCTTACGTACCCGTGACGTTCCGGCGAGGCCCGCCCGTGTACGCCGGACCGGGCCCTACCGTCGACACCATGCTGATCCTGGTCACGGGAGGTGCGGGCTTCATCGGTTCGCACCTCGTCACCGTCCTCACCGGCGCCGGGCACGAGGTGCGTGTGCTCGACGCCCTGCTGCCCGCCGCGCACCGCACCGCACCGCCGATCCCCGAAGGGGTGGACTGGCGGCACGCTGACGTCCGCGACGCGCGGGCCGTCGCCGACGCCCTGCGTGGCGTCGACGCCGTATGCCATCAGGCCGCGATGGTCGGGCTCGGCAGACACTTCGCGGACGCACCCGACTACGTCAGCTGCAACGACCTCGGCACCGCCGTGCTGCTGGCCGGCATGGCCGACGCCAGGGTGCGCCGCCTGGTACTGGCGAGTTCGATGGTGGTCTACGGCGAAGGACGCTACGAATGCGCCCGCCACGGTGTGGTGCGGCCGGGGCCGCGCCGGATGGACGACCTGGAGTCGGGCCGCTTCGAGCCGCCCTGCTCCCGGTGTGGCGAAGCGCTCACCGCGGGGCTGGTCGAGGAGGACGCGCCCGTCGACCCGCGCAACGTGTACGCGGCCACCAAGCTCACCCAGGAGCACCTCGCCGCCGCATGGGCGCGGGCGGCCGGCGGGCGGGTCGTGGCGTTGCGCTACCACAATGTCTACGGACCCGGGATGCCCCGGGACACCCCGTACGCCGGGGTCGCCTCCCTGTTCCGCTCCGCACTCGCGCGGGGCGAGTCGCCGCGGGTGTTCGAGGACGGACGGCAGCGGCGGGACTTCGTCCACGTCCGGGACGTCGCCGAGGCCAACGCGGCGGCCCTGACCGGGGTGGACGATCTTCCTGACGGGGGTTTTCGGGCGTACAACGTGGGCAGCGGCGACCCGCACACGGTGGGAGAGATGGCGGCGGCGCTCGCCGTGGCGTGCGCCGGGCCGATGCCGGTCGTGACGGGTGACTTCCGGCTCGGCGACGTCCGGCACATCACCGCTTCCTCCGAACGGTTGCGCGGCGAACTGGGCTGGAAGCCGCAGGTCGGTTTCGCGGAGGGGATGGCGGAGTTCGCGGTGGCAGCGCTGCGCGCCGGATGACCCGCCGTCACATGCCTGCACCCGGTGCACCGCAGCACCGGTACCGGCGACGACCCGGCCGCCCCGGTCACCCGCTGCCCCGCCGCGTCGTCACCGGCGGGCGCCCGCTGACCGAGACCGGTCCGCACGGCGTGGACCGCCTCCTCACCGTCCGTTTCGAGGACGCGCACGCGCACGGCGGCCCACGCCACCCCTTCGCCCCTCTGCGCACCACCTGAGGGCGGTACACCCGCACTCCCCGGAAAGTCAAGGGATCGATCCGCCATGACACAGGCCGTCACCTCGCGCTGGTCGCGTCCCGGACGGGCCGAACCCCCGCCCGGGACGCCGGCCGCGGAGCCCGCGGGCGACGGCGCCGGTCGTGCGCGTACGCGTGTCGCCGTCACCGTGGTACTCCTCGCCGCGCTCACCGCGGTCGTCGCCGACACCGTCCGGGCCGGCGACAACCAGAGCGATCCCGGCCGTGTCCTGGCCGGCTACGCCGTGGCCTGGACACTGTTCGCCGCCGCCGCATGGGCCGTACGCAAGGTTCCGGTGCGGGCGGCGACCGTCCTGGTCCTGGCGGGTGCGGCGGCCGTCGCCGGCGCCGCCCTCGCGGCCCCGCCCCGCACCAGCGACGACATGTTCCGCTACGCCTGGGACGGTCGTGTCCAGGCCGCCGGTGTCTCCCCCTACGCCTACCCGCCCGCGGCTGAGCAACTCGCCCCGCTGCGCGACGACTGGCTCTTCCCCGCCCACGGCTCCTGCACGGGCTGGGGTCTGCACCGGACCGACACCGGCCTGTGCGTCCGAATCAACCGCCCTGCGGTGCCCACCATCTACCCGCCCGTCGCCGAGGGCTGGTTCCTCGCCGTCCACGTCCTCTCCCCGCCCGGCAGCCGTCACAAGCCGCTCCAGATCGGCGGCGCCGCCCTGGCGTTCGGGACCACCGTCGCCCTGCTCGGCGTGTTGCGCCGACGGGGCGATCCGCGGCGGGCCCCGGCCCGGGCCGCGCTGTGGGCCTGGTGCCCGGCTGTCGCCTTCGAAGCGGTCGACGACGCGCACATCGACACCCTCGGTGTCCTGCTCACGGTCCTCGCCCTGGGCACCGCGACCGCCGGGGCCCGGCGCGGCGCACTCCTGGGAGCCGCGATCGCCGTGAAGCTGCTGCCCGTCCTCGCCCTGCCCGGCGCGCTGTCCGGCCGGCGCGGCCCGCTGCACGTCCTCCGGGTGGCGACCGCGGCCGCCGCGACGGTCGTGCTCGCCTATCTGCCCTACGTCATCGCCTCCGGCAGCGGCGTGCTCGGCTACCTGCCCGGCTATCTCCAGGAGGAGGGCTACGAACCAGGCCAGGTACGGCGTTTCGCGCTGCTGCGTCTGCTGCTCCCGGACACCGCCGCGGGTGTGGCCGCGGTCGTCCTGCTCGCCCTGACCGCGCTCCTCGTATGGCGGCGGGGGACCCCGCTCGCCCCTGGCGCGGCGCGCTGCTGCTCACCGGTACCGCCCTGTTGCTGATCTCGCCCAGCTACCCCTGGTACTCCCTGCTCGTCGTCGCGCTCGTCGCACTGGACGGCCGCTGGGAGTGGCTGGCGGTCACCCTGGCCGGGACCGTCCTCTACCTGTCCGGCCGACTGCTTCCGGGCTTCCCCCTCCAGGCTTGGGCGTACGGCGTGGCGGCCGCGGTCGTCGTGCTCGCCGCCTGCCTGCGCGCCGCCCGGACCCGGCGGGAACGGGGTGGTGCCCGCGGGGCGGACCGCGGCGGATCGGCGCCCCGGTGGCCCGCCGGTGCGGTCTCAGGGCCGGTGGGAGCGCAGGTGGGCGAGGGCCATGGTCAGGGCGTCCTGGAGCGGGGTGATGTCACGGCGCAGGTGGGCCAGCATCAGTCCGCCCTGAAGGGCCGCCATGGTGGCGGCGGCAAGGCGGGCGGGATCGGCGTCGGCGCGCAGTAGGCCGCGTTCGCGCAGCCGGTCCAGGCCGCCCGCCAGGAAGGACTCCCAGGTGCGGAAGGCGGCGTCGAGTTCCTGGTGCAGGCCGGGGTCGTCGTCGAGTTCGCCGGCCAGGCTGCCGAGGGGGCAGGCTGCCGTGCCCGCGGGCCCGGATTGCAGGGCGAGCAGATCGGCTGCCCAGCCGTCGAAGTCCGCCCAGCTCTGCAAATGCTCCAGGCGGGGCTGGTTGGCCAGGATCCCCCGAAGTTGGTGGTCGATGACCGCGGCGACGAGTTCCTGCTTGCCACCGAAGTAGTGGTACAGCTGCGACTTGCCCGCGCCACAGGCGTTCAGTACGTCGTCCAGGCTGGTGGCGGCCACCCCGCGCTCATACATCAGTTGCCCGGCGGCGGCCACGATCGCCGCTCTGGTGCGCCGTCCCTGCTCGGTACTCGGCTCGCGCCGACGCATTGCCCTGCTGTCCTTGGTCACCCTCACAGTCTGTACTGTATAGTCCAACGACTGTACCGATTAGTACACGACTGTGATCGGGGTGTGCCGCATGAGCGCAGACGGGCTGAACGTCCAGTTGGACGAGTTGAAAGCGCAGATCAAGACCAATGCTCCGGCCGAGGTCTTCGACACCTTCGCGGAGGAGCAACGGACTCTCGTCTCCTCCGCGGACCCGTCCGGCTTCGTGCAGGCCGGCGACAGGGTGGAGCCGTTCACCCTTCCCGACGCCGACGGAACGCCGGTCGAGCTGAGCCGGCTGCTGGCCGCGGGACCCGTCGTCATCGTCTTCTACCGCGGGGGATGGTGCCCCTACTGCAATCTGACCTTGCGTGCCTACCAGCGCGAACTGCTGCCGGAACTGGAGCGGCTGGGCGCCGCCCTGGTCGCGATCAGCCCGCAGACCCCCGACGGTTCGCTCAGCGTCAAGGAGACCGCCGAGCTGACCTTCACGGTGCTCTCCGACGTCGGCAACAAAGTCGCCCGAGCGCTCGGCATCACCCACCGGCCCTCGGCCGAGACCCGCGCGACGTCGCAGGCCCTGGGCAACGACCTCGGCGAGGTCAACGGCACCGGCGAGTGGGAACTCCCCCACCCGACCGTGCTGGTCCTCGACCGGGACGGCAGCGTCGCCTTCGCCGACGTACACCCCGACTACACCAGCCGCACCGAGCCCGCCGCGATCCTGACCGCGGTCCGCGCGGTCGTCTGAACGAATCGTCCGGCGTCGTCGCCCCGCACCCCGGGAGATGTTCCGCAGGCAACTGACGGGCCGCAAAGCCCTGATCACCGGAGCCGGCAGCGGTATCGGCCGCACGCCGGCCCTCCGGCCGGCCGACCCCGGCGGTGTCCTCCAGGGACTGACGGGCCCACGTGCCCCTCGGCCCGCGCCGCTGTCCGGTCGGGACACCCGGACGGCGGTACCCGGCGGGACGCCGTCCAGGGCATCCGGCCGCTGTCCGACCGGGTCGTACGTGCCCTTCCCTTGCCTGCCGCCCAGCCTGATCCCCTGTTTGAGGACCGACGGGTCACGAAGCCGTAAGGCCGTCGCGGGCGGCCGGGTACGTCCACCCGTCATACGGTTCCGATATGAAGCACCGTTTCCTTGTCCCGGGCGCCATCGCCCTGGTCGCGCCGCTGGCGACCACCGCGTGCTCGTCATCCTCGTCCTCCGGGCCCGCCCTGTCGACGTCGTCGCCGTCCGCCGTGGTCTCCCGGGCCACGGCGGTGCCCACCGGTCCCTTCGCCCTCGGCCGGGGCGAGGGTTTCGACGCCTCGGGCGCGTTCCTCTCCCTGATGACCTGTGACAGCCCCCACGACTTCTCCCCGGCGCTCACGTTCAAGAACGTCCCCGTCGGGACCGCCGAACTCGCCCTGTCCATGGTCGACCTGAACAACCACAAGATCCACTGGTTGCAGGTCGGTCTCCCCGCGACGGCACCGGGAACGAAGGCCCACATCCTGACGCCCGGTGCCCGGGAACTCCTGAACGACCTCGGCGAGGCGACGTACGACGGCCCCTGCCCGCCCACAGGTCAGACGCACCGGTACCAGCTGACGCTGTACGCGCTCCGCACCCCGCTGCCGGCGTCCTTCGGCCGGGACACCGCGCCGAGCCAGGCCCTTGAGCAACTACGGAGTCACGCCGATGCCACCGCGGTGCTGGTCGCCCCCTACACCCGGAAATGACCGCGGCGGCGGTTCACGCAGGCGGAATCAGCACCCTCGGCCGACACCCCGACACCCCGACACCCGACACCCCGACACACCGACCCCCCGACACACTGACGGCCTCGGCGGTCGGACCGCGGAACGCGGTCAGCGGCCGGCCGGTCGTCACGGTGTGCTGCCCGGTGTGGGGCGTGTCGTGCGGGTGGGGGGGCGGGTGGTTTTCCGGGTCCGGCGGAGTTTGAGGGCGAAGGCGAGCGCCGAGGCGAGGAAGAGTACGGCGGTGATGGCGAGCCACCGGCCGAGGTAGACGTCCGCTGACAGGCGGGTGGCGCCGGGGTAGGGGACCGACAGGTCGAGGATGAGGGGGAACCAGACCAGCAGGAGGACGCCGGAGAGAAAGGCGGGGACACGCAGGTAGTTGACCCACGGCACCTGCGGCCCGGGGGTGGTCCGGTGGCGCAGCACGGAACTCGCCGAGCGGTCGGCCACCGAGTAGAGGGGCAGCAGGATCAGGTCGTGGAGGATGGCCGCGCCGACGATCCAGAGGGCGACCTCCAGGGGGCGGACGGCGAACAGGCGGACCATGGCGTAGCCGGTGATGGCGAAGGAGGCGGCCAGGGCGAGCAGGTGCAGGGGGCCGGCGCCGTACCAGCGGGTGAGGTGTGCCCTGCGGGTGGGGTGTGCCATGGTCAGGTCCTGAAGGTGAGCCGGTGCACCCATTTGGTGTTGTTCACGCCGGGGTTGGCCGGGACGATGATGCGGGCGGGAAAGCCGTGGTCGAGGGAGAGGTCCGCGCCGTTGACGTGCAGGGCGAGCAGGGAGCGCGGGTCGTGGATCTGGTTGTGGCGCAGGAGTACCGAGGTGTAGGGGCCGGGTGGCTGGACGGACTCGACCAGGACGCTTGCGGCGCCCGGGATTCCGGCGATGGCGGCGAGGTCGGTCAGGCGCAGGCCGCTCCAGTGCTGGTCGGTGGTGGACCATCCCTCCACGCAGGCGATGGGCAGGGCGGCGGTGTGCTGGGGCAGGGCGAGGAGCTGTGCGCGGGTGAAGACGCGGGTGGGGCCGGGGCCGTGGATCTCCAGGCGCCAGTCGGGGCCGACGTGGGCGGGGGTGACGCCGACGGACGCGGCCGTCTTGTTGATCTGGAAGCCGTTGGGTCCGCTGCCCGGGGTGCGGTTGTGCGGTGCGAGCAGCGCGGTGTAGCGCAGCCAGCCGCCGATGCTCTGGCCCGCGGTGACCACGAGGAGGAGCAGTGATCCGCCTCCCACCATGGCCAGTGCGCCGCGCCGGGTCATCGTGGGCGGTGCGGGCGCAGGTGGGACCAGGCCGTCGGGGTCGGGGGGCTCGGGCTGTGTGTGGGCGAGGTCGGTGCGCAGTTCGGCGGTCAGGCTGCGCGAGCGCAGGGCGCGGGTCATCCGGCCGAGCCGGAGGCCGACGTGGAGGAGGAAGGCGGCGATGAACACCCAGGCACCGTAGAAGTGCAGAGTGTAGAAGGAGCCGGGGAAGACGTAGTAGAGCTGGATGTTGAGGATGCCGGTGGCGAACTCGAAGATCGCCCCGCCGACCAGCAGGAGCAGGGACAGGCGCTCCAGTCCGTGGGCGACGGTGCGGACGGGCGGCCACTCGAACAGTTTGGGGATCACCGACCACAGCTTGGCCAGCAGCACCGGCACCAGGACCACGCCGAGCGTGACGTGCACGCCCTGGGTCAGCCGGTAGAGCCAGTACGGATGCGTGGGCCAGTGGAAGAGGTAGAAGCCCAGCAGGCCCTTGTCCGGGGTCTGGTCGTTGATACGGCCCAGTCCCGGGTTGTAGGAGGCGTAGGAGAGCATGCCCGTGACGAACAGCACCGGGACACCGATCAGCAGGACCAGGCCGAACACGGACGTCAGCCAGGGCCCCCGCAGGGGACTGCGCCAGAAATCCGGACGGAACGCCCCCGGTGGCGCCGGAACCCGTACGACCCGACCCGCGAGAGCCCGGACACGAGCAGCGGCACTGCCCACACCCGCCGCCACGGCAGCACCGGCACGCCCGACACGCCCACGCACCCGGTCGTGGTCCCCGGCCGGGCCCCGTGACCCGCCGGAACCCCGGCCGTCCGGCCGTCCGCCCCTGTCCATCCACTGCCTCCTTCCACCTCCGGCCCGTTCCTCGGCAGCCGCCCGGAACCCACATCCACCACGACGGGCGAGGGTCCGCAGACCCATCGGGAAGCCAGCTACAACCTGACACGGAACAAGCCGCGACGCCGTACCGGACGGGCATGCGGGTGCACGCTGCCAGCCGAGCGGCTGATCCGCTCCGCACCATGGAGTCCCCCGCGACGGCTCAGCCCACGGCGCGGCGCCTCCGTCGGGCCCGTACCGCGGAGCCCTGGTGCCCGAGCCGGCCGGCGTCCTCCCTCAGGCGCCGACCGGCCGCCGGTCTCCGCCGCCGCGCGCCCGCACCCGGACGAGCGCACCGGCGAACACCGTCAGGGCGGCCGACCCGTACGCGACGGCCTGGACGTGGTTCCAGCGGAAAGCGTCCGCGATGTACAGCACGGTGCTCGCGACGGTGACGGTGAGCCACTCCCCCCGTCCGCCCATGGCCACGAGGGCCACGACGAGCAGTGCGTACCAGTAGTAGCCGGGCGAGGTGAGCAGCAGCGCGATGCCCGTGACCAGCAGCGCGCCGTGCCACGGTCGCTGTGGATCGCCGCGCCGCAGGACGTACCAGGCGCTGAGCGCGACCAGTGCGACGGCGGCCGGAGCGGCCCACTGGTTCGGCAGCACCAGTCGGAGCAACGCGAACCGGTCGATGTCGGCCGACTCGTAGCCCTCTTCCCGTAGATAGCCGGGGAGGTAACCCAGGACCGCGGAACCGGATGCCAGCACGTAGGGGAGATAGACGAGCACCACGACGCCGACGGCCGCGAACAGCACGCCCGCCGTCCTGCGCAGCGCGGCACGGGGGGCGAGGCCCTGGGCCAGTACCCCCGACAGCGCGCCCGGAAGGCTGAGCACAGGCAGCAGTTTGACGGCGATGGCCGCGCCGAGCAGCGCTCCACGGCGTGTTCCCGTGGCCGTACCGAGGGCGGCGACCGTGAGCAGCACTCCGAGGGTGTCCACATGGGCGTCGTTGACCGCGGCGAACAGCACCGCCGGACACCACGCCCACAACGCCACCCGCCGTAGGTCGCCACCCGTCCGCCGCCGCACCAGCAGCAGGGCGACTGTCGTGGCGACGGCAAGCAGCGCCCCCGCGAGTTGCAGCGGCTTGTGCCGCCCGCCGGCCGGGGAGACGGCGTGCACCAGCAGGAACCATCCCTCGGCGACGGGCGGATAGATCGTGCGTGCGGACGGCCTGTTGATGTGTGTGCACCCGCCCGGCACCGGGTGGAGGTCCCACGCACGGCACTCGGTCCGGGCGGGAAAGAGCCACGGATCACGCAGCCGGGCGAGCTGTGGCGCGTCCGGGGGGTAGGCGTACGGGGAGATTCCGGCGGCCTGTACGGTGCCGTCCCACGCGTAGCGGTACATGTCGTCGCTGGTGCGTGGCGGAGCCGAGAGCGCCGCTGCGCACAGGGCGATCCCGCCGGCCAGGATCAGCGTCACGGCGGCGCGCACCGGCACCCGGCGCACGGCCCACGCCGCGCCGGCGAACAGTGCCCACGCGGTGGCGTACCAGTACAGGAGCGCGGTCGGCCGGCCGAGATCACCGCCCGTGCGGACGGTCGCGGCGACGACTGCCGTGAGGGCGGCGAGAAGCGTCGTGGCGCAGAGCGTGCGTACTCCCACATCCGCCACAGTGGCAGTCGCGAACGTCCCGGCCGGACTCGCCGCGCCGGACCCCCCGGATCCGGCCGCGGCCTCGAAGGGGCGACCGTACGGTCATGGAGGGCCGTCCTCCTGCGCCTTCAACGCTTCGCCCGTGAGGCGCCCGCCCCTCCATTACGTCGTAATAGCCGTGGGCCGTCCGGGATTTGAGGTCGGCCGGAGTCTCGCGTTCGCGCCTGCGACCGGATGACACCGCCCCGGCGGGTGGTGGGGCCAGACACGCCCGACGCCGGCCTTGCGGGCCGTCCCGTACCGGACGGTTACCGTGAGAACGTGGTCAGTCGCGACGCCGAACGCCGTGGGCGGGTGCGTCGGCTGGGGTACGGCGCCGCCGCGGGTGTCTTCGCCGTCGGGATGATGGGCACCACCCTGCCGACGCCCCTGTACGAGCTGTACCGCCGTCAGATCGGCTTCTCCGAGCTGATCGTGACGGTGGTCTTCGCCGTCTACGCGGTGGGGGTCATCACCGCGCTGCTGGTCGCCGGTGACTTCTCCGACGTGCTGGGACGGCGCCCGATGCTGTTCTGCGCGCTCGGCCTGTCCGCGCTGAGCGCGGTGTGCTTCCTGTGCGAGGGCGGCCTGCCCCTGCTGTTCGCCGGGCGGGTCCTGTCGGGGTTCTCCGCCGGTCTGTTCAGCGGCGCCGGCACCGCTGCCGTCCTGGAACTGGCGCCTGAAGCACGCCGCGCACGCGCCGCGTTCGCAGCGACCGCCGCCAACATGGGCGGGCTCGGACTCGGCCCCCTCGTGTCCGGTCTCCTCGCCGAGTACGCGCCCTGGCCGCTCAAGCTGCCCTTCCTCCTCCACCTGGTTCTCCTGGCGTCGGCTGCGGCGGCCACCTGTCTGCTCCCGGAGACCGTGCGCCGCACCGTCCCACGGCCCCCGCTGCGGCCGCAGGGCATGACGGTCCCGCCCGAAGTGCGCGGCGTGTTCACGCCGAGTGCCCTCGCGGCCTTCGCCGGCTTCTCGCTGCTCGGTCTGTTCACCGCGGTCGCTCCGGACTTTCTCGCCCGGACGCTGGGCGAGCACAATCTGGCGGTGGTCGGCGCCGTCGTCTTCTCCGTGTTCTGCGCCTCCACCGGCGGGCAGTTGCTCATGGGCCGTGTCGGCCTGCGCAGGGCCCTGCCGCTGGGGTGCCTGGTGCTCGTCGCGGGCCTGCTCCTCGTCGGAGCCTCGCTGCTGCTGGCGTCCTTGCCGGTGCTCCTCGTGGGCGCCCTGACCGGCGGCGTGGGGCAGGGCCTGGCATTCCGTGCGGGCCTGACCGAGGTGGGCTCCGCGGCTCCGGACGCCCGCCGGGGCGCCACCATCTCTGCGTTCTTCGTGGTCGCCTATGTGGGGATCTCCGTGCCCGTGGTCGGGGTCGGCGCCCTGGCGGTGGCGCTGGGGGTGCGGGGCGCCGGCCTGGTGTTCACGGGGTGCGCGGTCCTCGGCGTCTGCGGGGTGTGCGCCGGCCTGTGGCGCCGGTTCACCGCGGCTGCCTGAGAGGGCACGGCAGGCACGGTCCGGCCGGAACGATCGTCTGCGGCGTCAGGCATCATCGTCGTGCCTGTCGCATGCGCCCGTTCACGGGCAGGGGGATCGTCGGGGGTACCGCACTGTGCTGGAGTACGTGGAACGTGAAAGAGTCACTGTCACTCCGGTCCGGCGAATTGGCTCGGGCAGGCCGTTCCTGATCGTCCCGGCGCCATCGCCGACACCGCCGCACGGCAACCGGTCGTGACGGCGCTGGACGTGCCCGGAACGGTCCGAACGTCGACAAGGGGGCGTCTGCCACGGTGATGCCCGCGCTTCTGTGCCGCTTTCCCGAGCGGCGCTCGCCGGGCCAGTCATACAATACCCGACGTACGGTTTGTTTTTAGCCGATCGGCCTGACCGGTCATCAGGCCGACATGTCCTGGGGAAACAGGGAATCACCACGATGGCACAACAGGAACGAGCGATCGCCACGCGACGGAGACTGCTGATGGGGGCGGCCGAAGTCTTCGACGAACGCGGCTACGCGGCCGCGAGCATCAACGAGATCCAGGAGCGCAGCGGCATCACCAAGGGTGCCATGTACTTCCACTTCAAGTCGAAGGCGGAGATCGCGAACACCGTCATGGCCGCGCAGACCGAGATCCCGCTGGAGGTGCGCAGTCCGTCCGGATCGCCGCTGCAACAGGTGATCGACTTCACGCACGTACTGGCGCACCGGCTGCGCACGGACGTCCTGTTCCGGGCCAGCATCCGGCTCACGGTGGAGCAGGGGACCTTCCAGTCCGACGACTCGGACATGTACGACTGGTGGCTGCTCGCCTTCACCCGCGATCTGACCCGTGCCCAGGGCGCGGGAGAACTGCGCGAAGAGATGTCTCCCGAGGACGTGGCGGCCAGCGTGGTGGGCTCCTTCACCGGCATCCAGATGCTCTCCCACGTCACCTGTGGCCGTCGTGACCTCCATCAGCGCCTGGCCTGCTGGTGGCAGCAGATCCTCCCCGGCATCGCGATGCCGGACGCCGCGGCCGAAGCCCGGCCGGCCGGGTCGCCGGAACTCGACCTGTCCTACGAGACCTGACCGCTGTGCGTGGCGTGAGCCCGGCGTGCCGCGCCGGGCCCCCTTCCCCGTCCCCCGGGCGGCCGTTCACCCCGCCTTCGCGGCGCGCAACGTGTAGACGAGTGGGACGCGTTGCCCGGCGGGGTGCCGGAAGTGGCCGTGGTCGTGTTCGTGCAGGAACTCCAGGCGGAGCCCGGCGGCGGCCAGGGCACTGACCACCTCACCGATGCCGTGCTGCCATTCGACGGTCAGGCTCGCGGTCATCGGCGCACCGGTGTCGGCATAGGTACCGGGTGCGTCCTCGACGACCGGGGCGCGGCGGAAGTAGTCGCCCTCGACGGTGCGGCCGTCCTCGGCGAGGATGTCGGCCACCGGATGGAACTCGGCCAGGTAGAGGAAGCCGCCCGGGGCGAGGAGTTCGGCGACTGTCCGTGCCCACCGCTCGATGTCCGGAAGCCAGCACAGCGCGCCGAAACCGGTGTAGACGACGTCGAAGGTCCGGCCGTCGAGTGCCTGGACGGCGTCGTACACGTCGGCGGTGACGAAGCGGGCGTCGGCGACGCCGATCCGCGCGGCGAGGCCGGCGGCCGTCTCCATGGCGGGCTCGGAGAAGTCGACACCGGTGACGGTGGCTCCGCGCCGGGCCCAGGACAGGGTGTCGAGCCCGATGTGGCACTGCAGGTGGAGCAGGGTCCGGCCGCTCACGTCGCCGACCTCGTCGAGTTCGAAGTCCCGCAGTGTGTCCTTGCCCGCGACGAAACCGGGCAGGTCGTAGAAGGGGCCCGCGACATGGATCGGGACGCGTTCGTCCCAGTTGGCGCGATTCGCCGCGCGCCAGTCGGCCTCTTCCGGGGTCGTCGTCATGACGTTCAACGCTAGCCAGACGCAGGAAGGTGATCAATCCATTTGAGCGCCACCGCACGGATCCGGGCTCCGGAGGAGCGGGGAGGGGCCGCGCTTCGACGGCGGCCCCGTCCTTCGTCCAAGGGCTCGTACCGCAGGCATGGACGGCGTCGCCGAGCCCGCGGCGTGCCATGTCGGCGAGCCCGTCGGCTCGTGGGCGACGTCGCTCACGGATCCGTCCGACGAGCCACCGGCCGTGGTCGGTTGCCGGTCACCGTGACAGGTCCGGCATTCCGCGGACGGGTCTCCTATCCACCCAACTGCCCGAGGATGCCGGTGAGTTCACGGACGCGGGGATGGTTGGGGCCATACGTGCTCCGGTAGCCCTCGATCGCGTCGCGCAGCAGTGGCACCGCCTCCGCGTTGCGGCCCTGGTTGGCCTTCATCGCCGCGAGGTCGACCTGCACCCCGAGGGTCTTGGCGTGCCGCGGGCCGTGCGCCCGCCGGTACCCCGCGAGCACCTCGGCGATCAGCGCCTCCGCTTCGCCGACGCGGCCGAGCCGGTTCAGGACGACGGCGTAGTTGTGCCGGGCGGTCAAGGTGTCCGGATCCCGGTCGCCCTTCAGCCGTGACCGGATCTCGACCAGTTCCCCGTACATCGTCAGCGCCTCGGCGTGTCTGCCCTGGTGGATGAGGACGGCGGCGAGGTTGTGCCGTACGGCCAGGGCCTGGTCGCTGTCGGCGACGGTGTCGGCCAGCATCGCCCGGTACATGCGCTCGGCCTCGGCGAGCCGGTCGGGCGAGCCGCGTAGCGCGCCCGCCAGGGTGTTCCTGCTGCTGAGGGTGTCGGGGTGGGTGGCACCGAGGGCGCGGGTACGGCGGGCGACGGTGTCCCGCATCAGCCCTTCCGCCTCCTCCCTGCGCCCGAGGTCGAGCAGGACGTTGCCCAGGTTCGTCGCGATCGACAGGGTCTGGACGTCGTCCTGGCCGCGCAGCCGCTCCCACCCGGCCAGCGCCTCCCGCAACCGCTGCTCGGCGACCACGAGTTGGCCGCCCTCCTGTAGGAGCCGGGTGAGGTCGTTCAGCGCCAGGAGTCTGTTCTCCTCGTCCCTCGCGCGGGCGGCGACCAGCCAGTTCAGCAGTTCGACGGCGTCGGTCAGCCGACCGGGCTCCCGGCCCACGGCCACCGCGTGCACGTGGAGCGCGTGCAGTGTCTCCGGGTGCTCCAGGCCGAGTTCCTCACGCTTGCGCTCGAACTCCAGGCCGGAGGCGAACTCCTGGGTCACCGACAGCTTGACGTGGACCAGCGGTACGTCACCCGGCCGCTCCGTCATCTTGATCTCGGCACTGCCGAAGTCACCGACGAAGTGGTCGGTGACCTCGGGCTGGTTCTTCTTCGTCTTCTTCCTGCCCAGAACGCCACCCCACCAGTTTGGCCGACATGCCGCGCCGGTGCCCATGGGTTCGACGTTCACGTGGCTTTCATCGCCCGGAATACAGGTACGCCGCCCACAGCGTCGGGGTCCTCGGGTAGCGCTCCCGGCAGCGGCGCACGGCGTGGTGCAGGGCCGTCGCGACGTCCTCCCCCGCTGCGATCCCCTGGTGCAGGTCCACGGCGACCAGCCGGGCCACGTGGTCGTTGACCTGCCACAGAGTGCCGACGACCTGCGGGTAGCCGGCGAGTTGGAAGGCCGACACCAGGTGCAGCCCCTCGTCCGGGATCCGGTGTGTGCCGAGGGACGTCTCGCAGGCCGACAGCACCGCCAGCCGGACCCCGGAGAGGTCCAGCGCCGACACGTCCAGCACCGACAGCGGGCCGTCGTGCAGCAGCAGATGCCCGGCTGACGGATCATCAGGGTCGTGCGTCGCGTGGCACGCGAAGTGCGCCGACGCGTGCGTGGCCAGCGCGGCGCGGACCGTGTCGACCGTCGCCCGCGCGCCGGTCAGCCGAGTCGCCGGAGTCAGTGCGGCGATCCTGCTCGCCTCGCGTTCCGTGCTGCGCAGCGCCTTCGCGCCGGGTGCGTCCCCGATCGCCACGACCACCAGGTCGTCGCCGGCTCGTACGTACCGGGCCCGCGCGTGCCGCAGGGCGCGCAGCGTCGGGGTGTAGGCGCAGACCGCGCGGTCGAGGACCGTGGCACCGTCCGGGAAGCGGCCCGCCGCGTGGAGGGGGAGCAACGCGAGCTGCCCCACCGGCGACCACCAGATCCGCGGCGGGGTGCCGGACGGTGCGGCGGTGTGGCCGAGCCGTTTCAGCACCGGTTCGGCGACGAAGTCCCACAACCAGCCGAGCACCCGGGTGACGGTGGTCTGGGCCTCGGTCTCGCCGGGTCCCGGCCGGGTCGACGCGGCGAGCGCGGTTCCGAACGCGTCGGCCTGTTCGGCCACGGAGTCCGGTGAAACGCCCGGCAGTTCGACCACCGTGACGCCCGCGGGTCCGACGATCAGCGCGTCGCTGCGCAAGGCGCTCACGTTGATGAGGACGACCGGGCCGTCCTCGGCGGCGGCCAGCAGGTCGGTCAGCTCGGGCGGTGCGAGGAAGTCCTCGAACCCGGGCAGCGTGCGGACCTCGTCGAGCAGCCGCCCCAGACGGATGTCCAGGCCGTGCCGCTCGTCGGCCGCGGCGCCCAGGAGGTGCCCGGACGGGGCCAGCCGGTCGAACGCCTCGCCCAGCCGATCGGCCAGCTCCGGCGCGACCTCGTGCAGCCGGGACAGATCGCTGCGGCTCTGCAGTACCTGCCCGCCCAGTACGCCGCGGCCGAGTTCCAGCAGCCGTACCGCGGTCTGCGGGTCGTTCGCCCACACGGCGCTGGCGGCCGCGTCGGCGGCGAGCCCGTTCAGTTCCTCCAGCATCCGTTGCTGGTCCGGGCGGGCCAGCCGCCGCGGGACCACGAGCGGAAGCAGGCCGACCGCGAAGGCGTAGGCGTCCCGCGCCCGGCGCCAGTGTGCCGCCTCCGCCTCGGTGCGGGCCCATGCGCGGGCGGCCCTGATCCGTACGATCGGCTGCGCCTCCTCGGTCCGCGCCGCCTCGTGGAACGCCTGCCCCGCCGCGGCGAGGACGCCCGGGTCCAGGTTCGTCTCGTACTGCGCGTACAGGGCGTCGCCGTAGTTGATCTGGGCCGCGCCGCGCCGCGGGGTGCCGGGAGCGCTCGCCCGGACGACGCTGCCCAGAGCCGTCACAGCCCGGCCCAGGGCCGCGGGATCGCCGCTGAAGCGGTGCTCGGTGAGCCAGAGCCGGCCCAGGTTGCCGAGCGCCGCCCCATGGTCCGACCCGCCGTACGGCACCGACTCGACGACCTGCGTGTACTCGCTGACGGCCTGCGCCAGGTCGGTCCGCAGCCGGGTGTGCAGGAACCGGTCGTGGTGCAGCAGGCCGAGCAGCAGCGGGACGGTGGCGTCCTTGCTGCCCCGGCCGCGCGCGGACCTGCCGATCTCCACGGCTTGGTCCAGCAACTCGATGTCGTCCGTCCGTTCGATCAGATCGTGGACGGCGATCAGGTAGTTCTCGCAGCGGTTGCCCCACGAGCGGGTGCCGGTCGGGGTGGCCGCGAGCACCTCGTGCAGGAGGCCCACGCCTTCCCGCAGGGCCGCGAGGTCGCCGGTGTAGCGGCCGCGGTCCCGCAGCGCGGCGGCGAGGTCGACCTTGAAGTCGAGCAGCAGGGCCGATGTGTTCGGGGCGCCCGCCACCGCGGCCCGCAGATGGCCGATGGCGCTCTCCCGCACCGATTCGTCACCCGTGTGTTCGGCGGACCTCTGCAGCACGTCGCCGAGGAGGTTGAGCCGCAGCAGACGGTTGAGGTCGTCGGCGGGCGATGCCCGGACGCTCTCTTCCAGGAGGCGGGTCGCCTCGACGAGCGCGGTGTGGTCGTCGGTCAGCACGTACCGCTGGTGGAGGGCCCTGCCCAGTACGAACAGCACCGCCGGTTCGCGCGGCAGCCGGGACGCCGATTCGACGGCCTGGGCGACGTACGAGGCGTCGCGGGTGTGCTCGGCCAGCACGATCAGCGCCTCGGCCCGCATCGTGGCCACCACCCGCCGGTCCTGCTCGTCCAGGTGCGGGAGCGCCGCGTCGCAGCCGGTGATCGCCTCGTGCAGCGCCGACACGTCACCGAAGTACTCGAAGTGGTCCAGCAGCAGGGAGCTGAGGTTGACCCGCAACGTGTGTCCGACCGGATGGTCCGACACGTACCCGATGGCGGTACGCAGCCGGCTGATCCCCGCCAGCAGGTCGGCCGGATCGCCCGTGTACCGGTGGCGGTCGCGCAGTCCCATGGCCAGGTCGAGCATGGCGTTCACCGAGCCCTCGTCGGCCAGGCGCCGGTTGCGTTCGATGTCGTTGTCGAAGGGTGTCGGGGTCATCACGCGAGGCTATCCTCACTACGATGAGCGCTGACCAACTCGCCGTTCTGTGCGAGCGTTTGGCCGATGCCGCCGACGCGGTGCGGTCCTCGCCGGAGGTCCGGGCATGCGCGGAGTCGATCGCCGACCGGGTCCGCGGCGGTGCCGCGCCCCTCGAACTCGCCGACGACTTCGACGAACTGGAAGAGCTGCTGCTACAGGCCGGGCACTCGGCGGGGCTGAGCCCGTTCCGTACCTACGAGCGGCTGCTCGGCGTCGGCGACGGGCACCGGGTCCTTGAGGTCCTCGCCTGCCCCGGCGGCACCTGCTCCCGCATCGAGGCGCCGGGCGCGGCCCCGGTGGACTGCCTGGTGCACCGGCGGCCGATGGCCGTCAATAGGCTGCGGTCGTGACCAGGTTCCTGGAGGCGCTGGGCGGCCGACTGGCCGAGCGGTGGCTCGCTCTGCTGCTCGGCCCCAGCGTGCTGCTGATGGGTGCGATCGCGGCGGGGGTGACGCTCGGGCAGCGGCGCTGGCACGACATGGGGCTGCTGCTCGACCGGCTCGATGGGCTGGCGGCACAGCCGGCGCTGCGGACCGGTGGCACGCTGGTGCTCCTCCTGGCGGGGGTCCTCGTCGTCTCCGCGGGTCTCGGGCTGGCGGTCACCGCGCTGGGCGCCGTGGTGGAACGGCTGTGGCTCGGCGACCGGCCGCGACGGCTCACCGCCCGGCGCCGTCGGCGTTGGGACGCCGCGCAGGAGCGGTTCGACCGCGCCCTGGTGGCGGCGGCACGGGCCGAGCGCACTCCCGGGGCGGCGGCCGCCGCGGCGCGGGCCCGTGACCTCAACGCCCTGCGCAACCGGATCAGCCTCGCGCGGCCGGCCCGCCCGTTCTGGCTGGGCGACCGGATCGCCGCGGTGGACACCCGTGTCTGGGACAGCTACCGGCTCGACCTCACCTCGGCCTGGCCGCGGCTCTGGCTGACGCTGCCCGAGGACGTCCGTACCGAACTCGGCACGGCCCGCGCCGGCCTGGCCGCGGCGACCCGGCTGCTGGCGTGGGCCCTCGGCTATCTCGTCGTCGGCCTCGTGTGGTGGCCGTCGGCGGTCGTCGGCGCCGTCACCGCCGTGACCGCCTGGTGGCGGGCGCGGACGGCGGGCGCGGCGTTCGCTGAACTCGCCGAGTCGGCCGTCGACCTGCACGGCCGAGGGCTCGCGGAAAGTCTCGGCATCCCGTGCGCGGGCATGCTCACCGAGGACGTCGGTGCCGAGATCACCACGTTGCTGAGGAAACGGACATGACTTTCTTCTCCCGCCGTCGCGGGTCCGGCGACTCACCGACCCTGGACGACCAGGCCGTCCTCGTGATCGACCAGGGAGCACTGCCCTACCGGTCGCCGCACTGGTACGGCCATGCGGACTACCACGTACGGGTCTTCCGGCCCGGGAACGCGCCGAAACCGGTGGTCGTCCTGGGCGATCTGGACAACGACCCCGTCGCCTCGATCACCAACAAGTGCCCCGAGGTCACGGCGATCGTCGCCGGCCTGGTCCTGCGTCGCCACGGCGTGCACCCCACCCGGTTCGAGGACCACGCCCGGTGGCTCACCTACTACTCGGCCGCCGGTGGGATCGGCGAGATGTTCTGCGAGGTGCACGACTTCGACGTGGTGCCCGGCTACGACCCGCCGCTGGTCAAGGTCAGGTACCGGGACCTGCGGCGCGAGGAGGCCGAGGATCTCGTGGGCGGACCGCTCGGCAGGTGGCGGCGCCAGGACTACACGGTCGTGGAGCTCCAGCGGCGCGGGGTCCGCGTGATGCGGGTGCACCCGGCGAGTTCGTGATCCGGGAGGGTGAAGGGACCGGACGCACGGCAGCAGGCCGGACCGGCACGGCCGTCGGCCGCCGCCGTCGGCACCGCGCCCGCCGCCGCGGGCGATGACACCCCCGTCGGCCGAGAACGACCCGCACGCCTGCCGGCCCCGGCTGCGGCATCGGGCTCACGGGGCACACTGCCGCGTGGCTACGGACCCGGCCGGCCGTTCCGTGCTGGAGTCGCCCCATGGACGAGTCGAACACGCTGACGCGGCGTGGGGTTCTCCGGGCCGGGGCCGTGAGCGTCGGCGTGACGGCCCTGGCCCTGCCGCCGTCGTCCGCGCGGGCGGCATCCGCGCCGGCGGCCGACGGGGCGGCCGAAGCCGCCCCGGCCGTGCGGCGGTTGCGTTTCACACGGGGCACCAACGCCTCCGTCGCCGTGTCGCCCACGGACGGCACGCTGATCGTCGAGGTGCAGGGTGTGCTGTGGTCGCTGCCGCGCACGGGCGGCACGGCAACAGCGTTGACCGGCCCCGACCTGGAGCCGACCCGGGTGGCCTGGTCGCCGGACGGGACACGGGTCGCCGTGTGCGGGTACGGGGTCGGCGGGTTCCACCTGTGGACCATGGCCGCGGACGGTTCCCGGCTGCGGCAGGTGACGTCCGGCCCCTGGGACGACCGGGGCGTGACCTGGTCGCCGGACGGGTCGCGCATCGCGTTCGCCTCGGAGCGCGGCGGGGATCCGGTGCGCGGAACCTCGTACGCGATCTGGTCGGTGGACGTGCGCTCCGGCGACCTGGCGCGGCTCACCCACGACCGTGACGTCGACGACTTCGATCCGGCCTGGCATCCCGACGGCAGCAGGCTGTTGTTCGTACGGGCCGACGCCTCCGGGGCCCGCACCCTGGCCTCCGTGCCCGCCGGGGGCGGCCCGGTGACCGTGGAACGCACCGTGGACCGCGGCACCCTGGTCGGACCCGCGGTCGGCGCCGACGGCAGGGTGGCCTACGTACAGGTCGCGGAGGCCGTCCCGCCCGCCAATGCCCCCGCCAGCACGCTCATGGTCGACGGTCGGGCCGTGACCGACGGCGAGGACGTCTCGCCCCTGCCGCCCTGTTGGAGCGCGGAGGGCGAGTTGTTCTACGTGGCCGACGGGCACCCGCGGGTCCGGCGTCCCGCTCCCGACGGAACGCGACCGCCACCGAGGGACATCCCCTTCACGGCCGCCCTCGACGTCCCGCGGCCCGCCTACCGGCGCAGACGCTATGCCTTCGACTCCACCGCGAACCGGCCGGTGCGCGGGATCCATCTGCCGGTACTCTCCCCGGACGGCACCGCTGTCGTCTTCGCCGCCCTGAACGCGCTGTGGCTGCTGCCCATCGGCCGCACGCCCCGCGTGCTGGTGCGGGCGAACCCCCACGGCTACGTCCAGATGCCGTCCTGGGCGCCCGACGGGCGCAGCGTGCTGTACGCGTACGACGGCGGGCCGGACGGCGACGGGCTGCTCTGCGTGCACCGGCACTGGCTCGCCGACGGCCGCGACGAGGTGCTGGCGACGGGTGGCCGTATCAACCCCGTCCTCTCCCCCGACGGTTCCCGGCTCGCCTGCCACGACTCCGCCGGCGATCTCCTCGTCAGGGATCTCGGCACGGGGGCCGAGAGGACTCTGGCCACGCCACTGGGCGCCAACGGCCTGCCGGGCCGGCCGAGTTGGTCACCCGACGGGCGCTATCTGGCGTTCTGCGACCGCAACCGGCTGAACCGGCGTTTCCGCGAGGGATACAACCTGATCCGCGTCGTCGACGTGCGCACGGGAGAGTGGACCGCCCACCAGCCGGCGCCCCACGCGTCGTTGTCCGACCGGGGCACCAGCGGCCCCGCATGGTCACCGGACGGCTCGGCCATGGCCTTCGTGATGGAGTCCGCGCTGTGGACCCTGCCGGTAGGTCCCGACGGCACACCCGCCGGAGAGCCACGGCGCCTCACCGACGAGGCCGCGGACCACCCCTCCTGGTCCGGGGACTCGCGCACCCTGCTCTACGGGTCGAGCGGCACGCTCAGGCTCGTCCACCGCGACGGCTCCCGCCCGCGCACGGTGCACGTGCCCCTGCGGTACCGCCGCCGTCCGCCGTCCCGGACGGACACCACGCGCGTGCACGCCGGACGGCTCTGGGACGGGACCGGCGCATCCGTACGCGAGGACGTCGACGTCGTCGTCCGGGGCAACCGGATCCTGGCCGTGGAACCCCACCGGGCCGGGGGCCGCTCGGGCGAGACGTTCGTCGACGCGTCCGCCTGCACGGTCGTACCGGGACTGTGGGACGCCCACACCCATCCGTGGCAGTGCACGTACGGGGGCCGGCAGAACGCCCTCGCCCTCGCCTACGGCATCACCTCGCAGGTGTCCCTGGGTGGCTTCGCCCACGAGTCCGTGCGCATCAGGGAAGCGGTGGCGGCGGGAGACATGGCCGGACCGCGCCTGTTCGCCACCGGCGAGCTGATCGACGGCAGCCGGGTCGCCTACAGCATGGGCAGGGCGCACCGGACCCGGGAGGGGGTGCGGCGCTCGCTGGACCGCGCCGTCGCCCTCGGCTTCGACTTCGTCAAGACGTACGTCCGTGCCCCCGCCGTGACGATGCGGGCGGCGGCCGACACGGCGCACGCGTCGCTCGGCGTCCTGTCCGGCAGCCACCTGCTGTCACCGGGTGTCAGCACGGGGCAGGACCTCACCACCCATCTGCACGCCACCCAGCGTTCCGAGTTCGGGCGCGCCCGCACGCCCACCGGTCACTCCTACCAGGACGTCGTGGAGACCTACCGGGGCGGCGACTTCAAGCTCGTCATCACTCCGTTCACGGCGCTCGCCCTGCTCGGCGCGGATCCCGCACTGGCCACCGATGCCAGGGTGACCACGCTGATGCCGCCGTGGGACACCGCCCTCGTCGACCGGTGCGCGAGCACCCCTCCCCTCCCCGCGGTCACCGAGGCCATCGCCACCGAGATGGCCGTCTACCGGCGGATCCTCGCCGAGGGCGGCCTGATCGCCCTCGGCACCGACGCGCCGCTGACGCCGATCGGCCTGCACCTCCATCTCGCCCTGCGTGCCCTGCGTTCCAGTGGACTGTCCACCGCGCAGGTCCTGGCCACCGCCACGGTCGCCCCGGCCCGGCTGTTCGGTGTCGGTGACGACCTCGGCACCGTCGAGCCGGGCCGACTCGCGGACCTGACGGCCGTCGACGGTGATCCGTTCAGCGACTTCGACGACCTCGTGCGCACGACGTGGGCGATGCGGGACGGCGTTCTGTACCGGCAGCGGGACCTGGTCGGGGTCTTCCCCGCGCCCCCGGCCGTCCGTCGTGCGGCGGACGGCACGGACTGGCTCGCCGTCAGCCGCCGACTGCGTAGGGAACCCTGCTGTGCCGAGCACGCGTTGACCCCGTGACCGGCGCGAAGCCCCTGGACGTGGTGAGGCGGGCCGCACTCGGTCAGGTGGTGGTCACGGCGTGTTCCGTCGGGTTCCGGGGCACCTTCTCACGGAGCGGGAGCAGCAGCGGGGTCGCCAGGAGGACGACCCCGGCGAGGGCGATCGCCGTGCGGGGGCTGGTCGCGGCGGCCAGCACACCCCACAGGGCGGTCAGGAGCGCGATGGCGGCGCTGCTGCTGATCGACCACGCGGTCAGGGTGCGGGCGACGCGGTCGGAGGCGATGTGGTGGAGCCGGTGGGTGGCCACCACCGGGTTGAACACGCCGAAGCAGGTCACCAGAGCGAACTGGACGCCGATGATGAGGACGATCCCGGGGACGCCGGGTCGGACGAACGCCAGTCCGACGGGCCAGCAGGCGCGCAGTACTCCGGTGGCGAGCAGCACCCTGCGCTGTCCGAACCGCGTCACGAGCCGGGGCGCGAGACGTGCGCCGAGGAGACCTCCGACGCAGGGCAACGCGAACACGAGACCGTACTGCCAGGGCGCGAACCCCAGGCTGCCGACCAGGAGCACGGCGAGCAGCGGGTCGGCGGCCATGATCAGACCGTTGACGACGATCGTGTTGAAGAACAGCGGGCGCAGCGCGGGATGGGTGAGTATGTGGCGCCATCCTTCGAGGAGTTCGGCCGCACGCGCCCGCCGGACGCCGGCGCGCGGGGGGCGCTGTTCCGTCCCGCCGATGGCGCGGATGCCCAGCGCCGAGAGCAGATAGCTGACCGCGTCGGCCGCCACGGTCGTCACCGGGCCGAACAGCCCGATCGCGGCGCCGCCGAGCGGCGGTCCGAGCACGGTCGCGCTCCACGTCGTGGACTCGAACCGGCCGTTCGCGACGAGGAGGTCGGCCGGCGGCACGAGCGCCTTCAGGTACGCGCCGCTGGCGGCCTTGAACGCGATGTCGGCCGCGGCGGCGACGACGGAGACGACGAGGAGTTGGGGGAAGGTGAGCCGGCCGAGCACGTACGCGACGGGGACGCTCGTCAACGCGGCGAACCGGGTCAGGTCCATGGCCATCATCACCGGCCGTTTACGGCGGAACTCCATCCACGGGCCGAGCGGCACCGCCACCAGGGCCCCGACCGCCCGCCCCGTGGCGGACAGGGCCGACACCTCGGTCGGCCCGGAGTGCAGCACGAGGACCGCGATCAGGGGAAACGCTCCGAACCCGAACCCCGTGCCGTACGCGCTGACGGCGTACGCCCCCCACAGCCATCCGAAGCTCCTCCCCAGCGTCCGCCTGTCTGCCATGCCCCACGCAACCCTCGTCGTTCCGAACAGCCTCTTGCCGACCAACGGCATCAAAGTGACTGACGGGTGCCCGGATCAAACAACCGACCGGGCGGGAAAGCACAACCATTCGTTGTACCGATACCCTGATCGGTGTGGATCTCGATGCTGTGCGCACCTTCGTGACCGCGGCGGACACGGGGCGGTTCCAGGACGCCGCCGCCGAATTGGCGGTCACCCAGCAGGCCGTCTCCAAACGCATCGCCACCCTGGAGAAGGTCCTCGGCGTGCGGCTGTTCACCCGCACCGCGCGAGGAGCGACGCTCACCATCGACGGGCAGGCGTTCCTGCCGCACGCCCGCGGTCTCCTGCGGGCCGAGGAGCGGGCTGTCGCCTCCGTGCGTCCCGACCGTCGCGCGCTGCGCGTCGACGTGATCGGCCGGCGGCTCGCCCCGGCTGCCCAGTTGGGGGACTTCCGCCGCGCGCACCCCGAGGTCGAGTTGGACGTCGTGACCCTCTTCGACGTCGACGCAGCCGTCGACGCGATCCGCGCCGGCACGATCGACGCGTCCTTCCGTGCGGTCACCATGCCCGGAAAGCGGCTCCCGGACGGCATCGGGGCCGCCCGTGCCTTCGACGAACCCCTCCAGTTGCTCACCGGACCGTCCCACGAACTCGCCGCCGCCCGTGCGGTCCGGCCCGCCGAACTGGCCGGGCGGCGGATCTGGATGCCCGGCCTCGTTCCCGGAACCGAGTCGGCCGCCTACTACGACGATCTGGCCGCCGCGTTCGGGCTCACCATCGAGATCACCGGCCCCGACTTCGGCACCGAGCCCCTGCTGGACACCATCGCCGACTCCCGGTCGCTGGCGACGTTCGTCGGGGAGCAGACGCGGCTCGTCTGGCCCGCCGACCACGGCCTGCGGCGGATCACCCTGCGGGACCCGACGCCGGTCTACCCGCACTCACTGGTATGGCACCACGACAACCCGCACCCGGCCCTCGTCACGCTCCGCGACCACTTCCGCTCCGGACGGTTCGGCCAGACCGAGGCGGGGACGTGGACACCGGCCTGGGCCTAGGGCCCCGGCAGGGGTGCACAAGCTCCTCTCCGGCCGCGCGGGCGTCAAGCCCCCGACCATCGACGATGTCAGCTGCCCCGCTTCCGTCCCCGTCGAGGCGGGCCGGGAGTTCGAGTGCAAGGTCGACGGCGTCGGCGACGGCCACACCAGCGGCCATGCCTGGGTCAAGGTGAAGATCAGGGACGATCAGGGC
This sequence comes from Streptomyces sp. NPDC056161, assembly GCF_042268025.1. Taxonomy (NCBI): domain Bacteria; kingdom Bacillati; phylum Actinomycetota; class Actinomycetes; order Kitasatosporales; family Streptomycetaceae; genus Streptomyces; species Streptomyces sp. NPDC056161. Next base: position 12,526 of record NZ_JBHJUV010000018.1, on the reverse strand, counting down.
GACCTGTCACTGAGCTGAGGAACGGCAGAGCGAGCGGGACCGCCCCCGCACCACGGCGGTTCCCGCTTCGGCGGGCACGTCGGCGCCCCGGAGCAGGGCATCGGCCTGACGCGCCGTGCGCGCCTCCCGCCCGGCCCTTCGCCGCCGCCCGGTCCGCCGGGGGCCGGCGTCAGGTTCGGGCCGTACCCCGGCGGTTCGCGAGGGCCAGGACGCGCCGGGCCGAGGCCACCACCGCCGGGTCGACGAAGCGGCCGTCCGGCAGGGCCGTCGCGCCCGGCGTCGCCCGCGCCGCTTCGACCGTCTCGTGCGCCGCGGCGATCTCCGCTTCGCCCGGCATGAACGCCCGCTCGATGACCGGGAGTTGACGCGGGTGGATCGCCGCCCTGCCGAGCAGGCCGAGGGCGCGGCCCCGGCGGCAGGACGCGGCCAGCCCCTCGACGTCGCGCACGTCCGGGTAGACGGACTGCGCGGGCGGCGCGAGGCCCGCCGCCCGCGCCGCGACCACCGCGCGCACCCGCGGCCAGGAGAGCCCTTCCTCGTCGGTGATCCCGAGGTCGGCGCGGAGGTCGGCCTCGCCGAGCGCGATCCCACGGACGGCGGGATGGGCGCGCGCGACGGCGTAGGCGTTCTCCAGACCGAGCGCCGACTCCAGCAGCGGGTACAGCGGGGGTGTCCCGGCCGGGCCGCCGTCCGCGAGCGCCCTGACGACGGACCGCACGTCGGCGGCCGAGGTCACCTTGGGCAGCCGCAGCCCGCCCAGGCCGGGCAGCGCCCCGAGCGCCGCCAGGTCCGCGGCGGCCCACGGGCCGTCCAGCGCGTTGATCCGCACATGCACGGACGCGGGACCCGGCGGGGATGCCGACAGCAGTTCCGCGGTCGCCTCGCGGGCGTGGTCCTTGCGGTCCGGCGCGACGGCGTCCTCCAGGTCGATCACCACCACGTCCGCACCGGACCGCAGGGCCTTCTGCACCGTGTCGGGCCGGTCGCCCGGAACGTAGAGCCAGGTCAGGAAGGCGTCCGACAGGCCGGGGACGCCCGTGCCGGCAGCGGCGGCGGTGAGTGCGCTCACAGTGCCCCCTCCTCGCGCAGGGCTTCCCGCTCCGCCCCGGTCAAACCCAGTTCGGCGAGGATGCTGTCGGTGTCCGCGCCGTGCGGGCGGCCCGGCCAGCGGATGGCGCCCGGCGTCGACGACAGCCGGAACAGCACGTTCTGCATCTTGATCGGCCCCAGTTCGGCGTCCTCGACGTGGGCGACGGTGCCGAGCGCCTCGAACTGCGGGTCGGCCAGCACGTCCCGTACGTCGTAGACGGGTGCCACCGCGGCCTGGGCCTCCTCGAACGCGGCGACCACCTCGTCCCGGTCGTGGCGGGCGATCCAGGCGCCGACGGCGGCGTCGATCTCGTCGGCGTGCTGCGCACGGCCCGTCCCGGTGGCGAACCACGGCTCGGACACGAACTCGGGGTACCCGACGAGTTTCAGCACCCGCTCCGCCACCGACTGGGCCGACGAGGACACCGCGAGCCACTTGCCGTCGGCCGTGCGGTAGGTGTTGCGGGGCGCGTTGTTGACGGACCGGTTGCCGGTCCGTGGCTGCACATAGCCGAGTTGGTCGTACCAGAGCAGTTGCGGTCCGAGCATCGCCAGCATCGGTTCGATGATCGCCAGGTCGACGACCTGTCCGGTGCCGGTGCTCGCGCGTGCGGCCAGCGCCGTCATCACCGCGTACGCGGTCGCCAGCGCGGAGACCGAGTCGGCGAGCCCGAACGGCGGCAGGGTCGGCGGGCCGTCGGGTTCGCCCGTGGTGGCCGCGAAGCCGCTCATCGCCTCGGCGAGGGTGCCGAACCCGGGGCGGCGGGCGTAGGGGCCGAACTGGCCGAATCCGGTGACGCGGGCGAGCACGAGCCGCGGGTTCGCCGCCGACAGTTCGGGCCAGCCGAGGCCCCACTTCTCCAGGGTGCCGGGGCGGAAGTTCTCGATGACCACGTCGGCGTCCGCGACGAGCCGGAGCAGCACGTCCCGGCCGCCGGGGGTGGACAGGTCCAGGGTCATGTTCCGTTTGTTGCGGCCCAGGTGCTTCCACCACAGGCCCACACCGTTCTTGGCGGGGCCGTGGCCGCGGGACGGGTCGGGCCGGCGCGGATGCTCGACCTTGATGACGTCGGCGCCGAAGTCCCCGAGCAGTGTCGCCGCGATCGGTCCGGCGAACAGCGTCGCGAGGTCGAGGACGCGCAGTCCGGCCAGCGGGCCGGGGCCTTTGCCCGGGGACGGTTCGCGCGCGGAGGTCCGGGCTATGGCGCCCCGGGCTCCGGGGCCGGGTTCCGCCCCGGCTCCGGGCGTGGTGCCGGGGTCGGCGGCTGTGCCCGGCGTGGTGCCGGGACTGGAGCGGTCGGGTCGTGCGTCGTACATGGTGGTGATACCTCGGCTTCCTCGGCCGGTCGGGCACGCGGGGTGCGGCAGGCGGATGGTCGGCGGACGGCGGCGGACGGCGCGGCGGACGGTCAGGGCGGGCTCGCCGCGACCCGGTCGATGGCGGCGCGGTCCGGCATGGAGGACGAGGCGCCCGGCCGCTGGACGGAGAGCGCGGACGCGGCGGTCGCCCACGTGAGGGCGTCGGCGACGGGCCGTCCCTCGCCGAGTGCGACGGTCAGGGCGCCCACGAAGGTGTCCCCCGCCGCGGTGGTGTCCACCGCGCAGACCCGGCGGGCCGGCACCCTCAGCCGATCACCGTCCCGGCTCAGGTACACGCAGCCCTGTCCGCCCAGCGTGACCACCACCTCGGCGCGCACGGCACGGGCGCGGGCCGTGCGGGACGCCGCGGTCATGCGGGGCCCTCCTGTTCGCGTCGTCCGGCTGCCGGGGCGGGCGGCTCGACGACGGCCGCGGTGCGCCGTGCCAACGCGTCGAAGCCGATGCCGTCGAGCCCGGCGACCGTCGTGGCCAGCCGGTTCTTCAGCGGTCCGGTCCACCGGCCGGGCAGCCCGCCCGGGGAACCCGCCAGCAGTCCGGCCACCGATCCGGCCGTGGCCCCGTTCGAGTCGGTGTCCCAGCCACCCGAGACGACCCGGCAGATGGACCCGGTGAAGTCGCCGTCGGCGTGGGTGAGCGCGGCGGCCAGCAGCGCCGCGTTGGGCAGGACGTGCACCCAGTGGTGGTGCCCGTAGGCAGCGTGCAGGGCGTCGACGACCTCGGCGAACCCCTCGGGGGTGCCGGTGGGTTCGGCGCGTGCGCTGTCGATGCCGAACCGTACGGCGGCGGCGAGCCGGGAGCGCGCGGGCACCACGGACAGGCCGGCGGCGAGGCACTGGTGCGCGTCCGCCCCGCCGCCCGCGGCCCGCGCGATGACGGCGGCGGCGAACATCGCGCCGTACACGCCGTTGCCGGTGTGGGTGAGGACGGCGTCCCGCCATGCCTCGTCGGCGGCGGCCGACGGGTCGCCCGGGTGGGTCCAGCCGAAGACGTCCGCGCGGATCAGCGCGCCGATCCACTCCCGGAACGGATTGCGCGTCGTCGCCGTGCGGGGCGGTTCGACGCCGTCCAGGAGGTTGCGGTAGGCGACGCGTTCGGCGGTGAAGGTCCGGCCGGCCGGCAGTTCGTCGAGCCACAGTCGGGCGATGTCCGCGGTGGTGAAGGTGTGCCCGAACCGTTCCAGTGCGAGCAGGCCCAGCAAGGGGTAGTTGAGGTCGTCGTCCTCAGGCATCCCGTCGATGTTCTCGGCGAGCGAGGTGGGGCGGCTGCGCCGGTTCCACGGGTAGCGTGCGGCGATGTCGGGGGCGAGGCCCCGTTCGGTGAACCAGGTGGTCAGCGGCCAGTTACCGGTGGAGCGGGCGATGGCGCGGATGCCGTCGAGCGGCAGTTTCTCCACCGGTTTGCCGAGCAGGCAGCCGGCGGCCCGGCCGAGCCATCCCGCCTCCAGCCGGACCGCGACGTCCTCGGCGTCCGGGGCCCGCACGGCCGGGGCCCGGGACGGGCCTGGTGCGGCGTCGTGGATCGCGGACAAGTCGGTCGGTTCCTCGGCGGCCGACGGGCGCTCCAGCGCGGCGAGTTCGTCCAGCAGGTCACCGGCGAGGGCGCGCAGCACCGGGTCCCCGGGCCCCGGTGAGGCGCCGGCCCGCTCGGGCGCGAGGTGGCCGCCCGCCGCCAGCCACCGCCTCCGTACGTCCCGCGCGTCGCGCCCGTCCTCGGCGGCCTGCCGCAGTTCGTGGCCGACGAGGTCCTCCGGCTGGACCCAGGTCAGTCGCAGCACGGTCACCGCGCACCGGCCAGTTCGGTGAAGGCGGCCTCATGGGTACGGCGGCGCTCGGTGTCCTTCGCGAACACCTCCCGGGTGACGGCGGCGAGTTCGGCGGCGGGGCCGTGCAGGTCGAGGCGGCTGGCGCGGCCCACCTCCTCGCTCCACCGGGCCGGGACAGCCGTGCCGCCGCCCAGCGCGCCCGCGATGGCACCGCCCATCGTGGCGATCGAGTCGCAGTCGCGGCCGTAGTTGACCGAGCCGAGCACCGTCGGCTCGTACGCGCCGTCCGCGACGAGCAGCATGCCGAGCGCCACGGGCAGTTCCTCGACGCTGTGCAGCCGCGAGGGGCGCCGGGCGCCGAGGGAGGGCTGCCGGTAGTGGGGGCCGACCGTGTCGAACGGGGCGACGGCCTCCCTGAGCGGGGTGAGCGCGGACTCCCAGTCGTCGTGGTCGGCGGCCCGTTCGCACACCGCTTCGATCGCGGCCCGCGTGCCGTCCTTGGCGAGCCGCAGTGCCTCGGCGATCACGCTCGACGGGGTCGCGCCCGGAGTGAACGCGGCGGCCACCGCGGCGGCGAACACCCCGGCGGCTTCCCGCCCGTACGAGGACTGGTGCGGTGCGGCCACCTCCAGCGCCTCCCGGTAGGCGGCGTCCGGATGGCCCGCGTTGACGATGCCGACGGGCGCCATGTACATCGCGGCACCGCAGTTGACGATGTTTCCCACCCCCGCCTCGCGCGGGTCGACGTGCCCGTAGTGCAGGCGGGCGACGATCCACTTCTCGGCGAGGAAGATCCGCTGGAGCGGCAGCGCCTCGGCCTCCAGTTCGGGGATCCAGCGGGGGGTGCCGATCAGGTCGGGCACCAGGTGGTCCGCCACGCTGTAGGCGTCGAGATGGTCCCGGACGGTCGTGTACACCCGCACCAGGGCGTGCGTCATCAGGGTGTCGTCGGTGACGTGCCCGTCGCCCTTGTGGTACGGCGCGATCGGCCGGGCCGTGCGCCACTCGTCGCCGTGGAACGGGCCCACGACGCCGCGCACCCGGCCGCCGTGCCGCTCGGCGATCTGCTCGGGGGTCCAGCCCTCCACGGGGCCGCCCAGGGCGTCGCCGACCGCCGCGCCGACCAGGCAGCCGGTGACGCGGTCCTCAAGTGTGGGTTTCATCGGGCTTCAGGTCCTTCCGTGGCGGTGGGCACGGGCTCGCGGGTGGCGAGCCGGGTGGCGAGGCCGGTGAGGTCGCAGCCGGCGAAGCGGGGCAGGGCGCAGCCGACGAGCGTCCCGCAGGTGTCGCGCCAGGACGCGGGCAGGGCGGCGGCGCCGCCGATGGCCCCGGCGAGGGCTCCGGCGAGGGCGGGCGCCGAGTCGGCGACCCGGGACAGGCAGGCGGCCGCCGGCACCGCCTCGTGCACGGCGCCGTCCGAGGCGAGGACGAGCGCGAGTGCGGTGGGCACCGTCTCGGCCGCGGCGATGCCGTAGCTGTAGACGTGGTCGATGATCTGGTGCTCCAGGAGCGGGATCAGGCCGAAGGCCCGGCCGGGTGTGTCCCGGCCGTAGCCGTGCACCAGCGACACGGCGTGCGCCGTGTTGCGGGCGATCTCCGAGCCCTCCGGGAGTTGCCCTCGGGCGGCCTCGACGCACTCTTCCGGCGGGGCGCCGACGAGGGCGAGCGAGACGGCCGCCGCCATGGCGCGGGCGCCGTGCACGCCGTCGCCGTCCTGCGTGTAGTGGGCGTCGAACTCGGCGAGGTCGGCGGCGGCCGACGGGTCGCCGGGGTGGACGACGGCCAGCACGCAGGCACGGACGCAGGCCGCGTCGTCGAAGAAGTGCGGGTTGTCGTGGCCGGTGGCCGGCGGGCGCAGGCCGGTGGCGAGATTGCCGAGCCCGGCGCGCACGGAGATCCGGGCGCGGAGCGTGATCACCGCGGATTCGACCTCGGGGGCGCGGGCGGCCGCCGAGGAGATCTCCGACGCGAGCGCCGTCCACGCCAGGTCGACCGCGGAGCGCACCCTGCGGTCCGGGCTCAGGTCGCTGCGCTGCGTGGCGTGCGCGGCGATCACGGCCTCGGCGGTGAAGGCGGCCCATTCGGCGTCGTCGGACGGGCCGAGCCGCAGCGGTTCGGACGGCTGGTTGAGCGCGATCGGCACCGGCAGCGTGGTGGTGGCGTTCTGCTCGGCGAACGTGTCGAGTTCACGGGTGAGGCGGCGGGTCCACTCCGGCATCCGCGCGGCCCGGTGGCGGGCCGCGGGCCAGCCGGCCGCGTCGCCCGCGGCGAGTCCGATCAGCATGCCTTCGACGCGGTCGCGGGCGGCCGGCCGGAAGTCTGCGGTCCCGGCCGCGCGGGGCGCGGCACCGGTGGCGGCGGCCCGGCGGGCCGGGTCCTGCGCGGTCCTGGCCGTGGCGGTCCGGGCGCCGCGCGCGTTCTGGCCGTACGTGTTCTGGCCGGGCGTGTTCTGGCCTCCCGACCGGCTGTCCGGTACGGGGCGTCGGGATCCCGTCGTCACGACGCCACCCGCTCGGCACGATCGGATGCCTCGTGCTCGGGGGGCGACAGCAGGTCCGCTATGTCGCGGACGTGGTAACCCGCCATCGGCGGCAGACAACTGCCGCGCACGGGACGGACCGCCGACGTCCAGCGTTCGGGGAGCGCCGCGTGGCCGCCGAGCGCACCCGCGAGGGCGCCGGCGACGGCGGCCGTGGTGTCCGCGTCCCGGCCCATGTTGACCGCGCACAGCACGGATTCCGTGAAGTCGCCGTCGGCCAGCGTGAACGCGCCGAACGCCAGTCCGACGGCCTCCGGTGCCAGGTCCGTCCAGGGATAACCGCCGATGACCACCGACGACCTCAGGGCCCTCTCCCGGTCCAGGCGGGTCAGCGAGGCGTCCTGGCGGGCCAGCCGCGCCGCCGTCACCGCGCGGCGCAGCGAGCGGGCCGTCCAGGAGTCCTCGGGCACCACCGACAGCGCCGCGTTGATCACGGCCGAGCAGTCCCCGCCGCCCATGGCGGACGCCACCCCCGCCGCGACGGCCTGTCCCCCGTAGATGCCCTCGCCCTCGTGGCTGACGGTGCCGTCGACGGCGACGAGCAGCGCCGCCTCGGCGGGCCGGCCGGCCGCGAACACCCCGAACGGCGCCGCGCGCATGGCCAGGCCGTCGCTCCAGGCGTGCCGGTGCTGCGCCGTGATGGGGGCGGCCAGGCCCCTGCGCAGGTTCTCCAGCGTGCCGCGCTCGCTGAAGCCCGCTCCGCGGAACGGCCCCTCGTTGCGGTCGGCGATCCAGAAGTGCCAGGCGGCCTCGACGTCGGCGACGGTGAGCGCGGAGCCGTAGCGGGCGAGCAGCAGCCCGGACAGGATCGCGTACTCCGTGTCGTCCGTGCCCGCGGGGTCGGCCGTGACGAAGTCCTCGATACGGCCCCAGCGCTCCCTGATCTGGGAGGGCTTCATGTTCTCCGCGGGTGCGCCGAGGGCGTCGCCGATGGCGAGCCCGGTGAGCGCACCGCGGGCGCGGTCCCGCACGGTGCCCGGTTCCGGCGCCGGCAGCGGGGTGCCGCCGGGCGGCGGTGCCGGCGGTGGCCCGAGGGGGGATCCGGGACGTGCGGGGGACGTGGGGGGTGCGCTCATCTCGTGCCGTTCTCGTTCGGTGGTGCTGTGCGGTGCGTGCGGTGTCGGTGGGTCAGGGCGGCCGGGTGCCGGGCCGGCCGCCCGTGGCTCACTCCCGGTAGCGGTCGAAGATGCGGTTGCCCTCGCGGACGAGCTGGTTGCGCAGGTCGTCGAGGCTGGAACCGCCCTTGTAGTACTCCTGGAGCGCAGGCGTGGCGATCTTGTCCTTCCACTCGGGGTAGCCGCGTGACCCGAGCATGGGCGAGGCGATCAGGTTGCGGGCCACGGCGATTCCGGTCGACCAGCCGTCCTTGGCGGTGGTGATGGACGGGTCGGCGAGCGCGGTCTCGCCGGTGGGCACCATCCAGTCCCCGCGGGCCAGTTGGACGAGGTGCGCGTTCTGCGTCATGAAGGCGATGAACGCGGCGGCGGTCCCGGGGTGCTTGCACGCCTTCGACACGGACAGGGTCTGCGGGCTGACGCCCTGGGCGCGGCTGTGCGGGCCGACGGGCAGCGGCAGCGTCACCCAGTCGAAGCCGTCGGGGGCCTGCTGTGCCACCTGCTGCCGGTAGGAGAAGCCCAGCGGGAGCAGGGCGTAGCGGCCCGCGAAGAAGCCGGGCAGGGTGTCGCCGCCCCCCATGCCGAGCGCGCTCGGTGACGCCGTGCGGTCGGTGTTGACCTGCCGGTGTATGAGTTCGGGGAAGGCCGAGTCGGCGGCGTCGAAGCGGACTTCGGGCGTGCCGTCGTCGCGCCGGTACAGGATCTTGCCGCCGTTGGACACCGACAGGTTCACCGTCGCGTTGACGGGTGCGTTCATCGCCCAGGCCGTGCCGTACCGCGCGGCGGTGCCCTTGCCCGGGGTGGTGAGTTCCTTGGTGACGTCCTCGAACTCGGTCCAGGTCCAGGGCTTGTCGGCGGTGGGCAGGGGGATCCCGGCCCGGTCGAGGATGGTCCGGTTGGCGAGCAGCACCCAGGGTTCCTGGAGGAACGGCACGCCGTACAGGCCGCCGCCGAACTGTGCGGCGGACCAGGACGAGGCGGGGATGCGTGCCTTCAGGTCGGCGGGGACGAGGTCCGTGAGATCGGTGAGGTAGCCGCCGTAGCCGAAGTCGGTGAGGTCGACGGCCTCGTCGTGGATGATGTCCGGGGCCGCACCGCCCTCGAAGGAGGTGAGCAGCTGGTCGTGCACGGTGTCCCAGCTGCCCTGCACGTACCGGACGGGGGTGTGGGGATGGTTCTTGTTCCACTGGGCCACGAGCGCCTTGTTCGCGCTCACCGACTCGGCCTGCCAGGCCAGCGAGAGGAAGTCCAGCGCGCCGGATCCGTCGCCGGAGCTGCCGCAGCCGGTCAGCAGGGGCGAGGCGACGGCCGCCGCGGCGGTCGCGGCGGCGCCGCCCAGGAACGTACGACGGCGCATCAGCCCTTCACCGCCCCGGCCAGTACGCCGCCCACCAGACGCTTCTGGAGGAAGGCGAAGAACACCAGGCTCGGCAGGGTCGCGAGCACCGAGGCGGCGGCGAGCGGGCCGAGGTCCGCCGCGCCCTCCGCGCCGAGGAAGTGGGTGAGGATCACGGACATCGTCTGCTTCTCGGGGGACTTGAGCAGGACCAGGGCGAAGAAGAACTCGTTCCACGCGGTCACGAAGGAGAACATCAAGGTCGCCACCAGGCCGGGGACCAGCAGTGGGAAGACCACACTGCGCAGGATGCGCCACCGGCCGCAGCCGTCGATCGACGCGGCCTCCTCCAGCGAGAGGGGAACCGCCTTGACGTACCCCTGGAGCATCCAGAGTGCGAACGGCAGGTTCCACACCACGTAGACGATGACCAGGCCGGGCAGCGAGTCGACCAGGCGCAGGTTCTTCAGCACCAGGAACAGCGGGATGATGACGAGCACGAACGGGAACATCTGACTGACCAGCACCCAGCCCGTGCCGAGGCGGCTGACCACCGACCGGAACCGCACCAGCACGTACGCGGCGGGTACCGCGATCGCCACCGAGATCAGCGCGGTGACCACCGACACCAGGAGGCTGTTGAGCGCGGACCGCAGCAGCGGCTGTTCGTCGATCGCCGAGCGGAAGTTGTCGAGCGTCGGGTGCCGGGGCAGCCAGGTGGGGTCGACGGATCCCAGTTCCTGCGGGGACTTGAAGGCCGTCGACAGCAGCCACAGCAGGGGGAAGGCCAGGAAGATCACGTAGCACAGCAGGGCCAGGTACTGGCCGGTGCGGCCGGCCACGTGCGCGCCGCCGCGCCGGGTGGTACGCCGGGGACGGGAGTGCCTGGCCGGTTTCGCGGAGTCCGACCGCGTCGGGGCTAGAGTGCCGCTCACTGGTCTGCCTCCTTGAGACGGTTGCGCAGGAAAACGGTCAGCAGGACGGCGATCACGGCGATCATCACGAGTCCCATCGCGGCGGCGTAGCCGAACTGCCCGTACTGGAACGCCTCCTGATAGGCGAACAGGGTCGGCAGCCGGGTCTTGCCGCCGGGGCCGCCGTTCGTGAGCACGTACACCAGGCCGAAGGAGTTGAAGTTCCAGATGAAGTCGAGTGCGGTGATGGACAGCACCACCGGTTTCATCGCGGGCCAGGTCACGGCGGTGAACCGGCGCCAGACGCCGGCTCCGTCGAGGGCGGCCGCCTCGTGCAGTTCGGCGGGCACGTTCTGCAGGCCGGCCAGCAGGACGACCGTGGTCTGCGGCATCTTGGCCCAGACGCCCACCACGATCACCGCGGGCAGTGCGAGGGTCAGGCTGGAGAGCCAGTCGGTGGTGCCGGAGGTCAGGTGGAGGTGGCGCAGGGTGCTGTTCAGGATGCCCGCGTCGGGGTTGTAGACGAGCCGCCACATGATGCCCACGACGACCTCGGGCATGGCCCACGGAACGAGCGCGAGGGTCCGGGTCAACCAGCGGAATCGCAGGTTCTGGTTGAGCAGCATGGCGAGGCCCAGCGAGAGCAGGAACTGCAACGCCGTCACGCAGACCGCCCAGATCAGGCCGATCTTGAAGGAGTCCCAGAACAGCGAGTCGAGCCGGAGGTCCGCGAGATTGCGCAGTCCGGTGAAGGACGTCGAGCGGGTGACTCCGGACTGCGCATCGGTGAACGCGAGCGCGATGCCGTACAGCAGCGGGCCGACGCTCAGCACGAGCACCGGGATCAGCGCGGGCAGCAGCAGGAACCAGGCGTCCTTCTCCAGGCCGAGCATTCTGCGCCGCGCGGCGGACCCCCGCGGCGGCATACGCGTGCCGCGGGCGGAGCGGGTGGCGACCGGGGCGCTCACGGGCGGTTCCCCGCGGACACGCAGGGCTCGCCGGACGGGTGTGCGTCCCGTTCGCCGGGCGGTTCCCGGTCCGGCGACGCGACGGCCGCGTGACCGGCCGCGTCGGCTCCGGCGGAGGAGGCGCGGACGACGAGCCGGGGGGCGACCGTCGTGCAGCCGACGTCGGAACCCGCGGCCGGGGCGCCGGCTTCGAGCCGGGCGACCAGCATCTCGGCGGCGAGCCTGCCGCGTTCGGCGGAGCCGAGGTCGACGCTGGTCAGCGGCGGGTAGCCGGCCCGCGCCAGGTCACTGTCGTCCATGCCGACGACGGCGAGGTCCGCGGGTATGGCAAGGCCCCGGCTGTGTGCGGCGTGCACCACGCCGAGCGCCAGTTGGTCGTTGGCGCAGAAGACGCTGTCGATGCCGCGGCCGGCGTCGAGCAGCCGGTGCGCCGCCGCGGCGCCGGCCTCGACGGAGAAGTCGGTGGTGACGGTGAGGGCCGGGTCGACCGCGAGGCCCGCCTGTGCGAGTGCCGCCCGGTAGCCCTGGGCGCGGTTGGCGCCCGGAACGGTGTCTGCGGGGCCGTTGACGAAGGCGATCGTGCGCCGGCCGAGCCCTGTCAGGTGCCGCACCGCCAGCATCGCGCCCTGGACCGAGTCGGCGCGCACGCTGTCCACCGTGGCCTCGGGCGGCACGGAGCCGATGACGACGACCGGTCCTGACGCCGTCCGCAGCGCGGCGAGATGGGCGTCGGTCACCCGGATCGGGCAGATCAGGAGGCCGTCGCTGGTGCGGTCGGCGAGGCTGCGGATCACGTCGAGTTCGTCCTCGGCGACGGCGTCGGTCGAGTGCAGCAGCAGCCGGTATCCCAGCGGTTTCGTCACCGCCTGTATCTGCCGGACCATCGAGACGTAGGTGGGGTTGCCGATGTCCGGCATCGCGAACGTGAGCTGTCGCGACCTGCCCCCCTTGAGGGACCGGGCCACCCGGTTCGGCACGTACCCCAGTTCGGCCGCCGCCTTCTCGACCCGGCGTACGGTGTCGGGCCGACCGCCGTGACCGTTGAGCACGCGGGAGACGGAGGCGATCGACACCCCCGCTGCCAGCGCGATGGTCTCCACCGTCGGTGGTCCGCCCGAACTCGTCATGATCGCCCCTTTGCAGATCGGCTGGTCACTCCTGCTGTAAACGTTTACGGTCCGGTCGGCTTTCTGGAAACGTTTACAGAGCGGTCTGCACAACCGCCGGGGAGTGGAAGGTGTTTTCACATCCTGCGGACGGCTCAACCCCGCGTCAATGAGATGTGAGATCTGCCGCATCCGCCGACACGACTCTTGACGGGGTGCCACTCGACATGCGGGACCCGGTGTGCCGCGACGTCCGGACCGGCCGGCTCTACCCCCCGGGTCCGCCCCACCGGCCCTTCTCCTGGCGGGAGTCGAGC